>JAUNGH010000178.1 GCA_030524605.1 Oscillospiraceae bacterium
GTCATGGCGCGGCTGTTCCAGAGGGCGAAGGCCAGGATGGCCGCCAGCACGGCGACAGGGGGCAGGCAGCCTTTTTTCACAAAGACGCCTCCTTTTTGACACAAGTCACCTGCTGCCGCTCGTCCAGGGTCAGGAGAAAGACTTCCCTGGGAGATGACAGCTTTTCTTCACGGAGAGTCCGCAGCAGCCACGCCTCGTCCTTGCCGCAGGCGGCGAGGTTTTTCCGCAGAACCCGTCCGTCGTTGATCAAAACCACCGGCAGGGTCACGTCGTCTTCCAGATCCAGCCCCAGCTGGGCGGCGGTGGGGGGCTGCTGCCGCGTCCAGGGCAGGACGGACAGTTGGCCGGAGTTTTCCAGCACGGCGTATTTCACGTCGCCGATGCCGGAGATCCCCTGGCCCCGCAGCTCCTCCAGCAGCTCGTCCAGGGTATAGCGGTTTTTCCGCATGGCCTCCTGCTGGAGCCGGCCGTCCCGGATCAGGACGGTGGGCGTACCGCAGACCAGCGCCCGAAAGCGCAGAAAGCGGAGCGACAGCTGGCTCAGCAGCATGGACAGGGCCAGCAGCGTCAGGATTGGGATGACGCCCGCCAGCAGCGGGATACCGAAATCCTGCATGGGGACCGTGGCCAGGTCCGAGATCATCATGGTCAGCACCAGCTCGCTGGGCTCCAGCTCTCCGATCTGGCGCTTGCCCATCAATCGCAGGCCGAACATGATGAGAAAGTAAAGGATCAATGTGCGCGCAAAGGCGGTCATCATAGGCAGCTTCCTCCATTGGGAGAGTGTCTGCCGCTTCCCGCGATTTATTCCCGGATAATGCTCCCAGCGGGGAGTTTTATCATATACTGTCCCAGCAAAAAGCGCAGAACGGAAAGGAGGACCATGGGCGGAGCACCCATCACAAAGCGCCATGTGCCTGTAAAGCGAATAGACTTTCCAGGATAACGAGGAGAAGGGTTTATCGAAAATTCGGCGGATGCCCTTCCGTGCCCCGCGGGCATGTGACACAGCTGACAAATATGCGGGCGACCGCAAAACAGAACAGCTGTGACCGCGAAGAAAGCGACAGATCTCTGCGCGTTTGTCCTTTTGATATCTCTATCAGGAGGATTGATTTCCCATGTGCGGAATTATTGGCTTTTCGGGCCGCGAACAGGCGGCCCCTATTCTGTTGGACGGACTGGCCCGGATGGAGTACCGGGGCTACGACTCCGCCGGAATCGCGGTGCGGGCCGAGACCTGCGGCCTGCAGGTGAAGAAGACCAAGGGCCGGCTGCAGGTCCTCAGCACACTGACCCACGGCGGCGCTGATCTGGAGGGGACCCTGGGCATCGGCCACACCCGCTGGGCCACCCACGGCGAGCCCAACGACATCAACGCCCACCCCCACGTCAGTGAGAACGGGCAGATCGCCCTGGTCCACAACGGCATCATTGAAAACTATCTGGAGATCAAGGAGCACCTGCAAAAGCAGGGCGTGACCTTCACCTCCGACACAGACTCCGAGGTGGTGGCCCAGCTGCTGGAGTTCCACTACAACGAGTGCGGCAGCATGCTGGAGGCCGTGGGCCGCGTCCTGCGGCGCATCGAGGGCTCCTACGCCTTCGGCATCATCTGCTCCGACTATCCCAACGCCCTCATCGCCGCCCGGAAGGACAGCCCGCTGATCCTGGGCTACGGCGAAAACGGCAACTTCATCGCCTCCGACGTGACGGCGGTCATCAAGTACACCCGGGACGTGGCGTACATGGATGACGGCGAGATCGCCGTGGTGACGCCGGAGACCATCGACGTGTTCGACAGCGAGCTGATGCCCCGGGAGAAGGAGCATCACCAGATCGACTGGGACGTCTCCGCGGCGGAGAAGGGCGGCTATGCCCACTTCATGTTCAAGGAGATCATGGAGCAGCCGGAGGCCATCCGCAAGACGGTCTCCCCCCGCATCCGGGAGGGGCGGGTGGTCCTGGACGATATCAGCCTGACGGCGGAGTATGTAAAGGGCATCTCCCGCATCTTTGTCATCGCCTGCGGCTCGTCCTACCATGTGGGCATGGTCAGCAAATACAACTGGGAGCATCTGCTGCGCCGCCCGGTGGAGGTGTGTCTGGCCTCCGAATTCCGGTACAGCGACCCGCTGGTGGATGAAAGCACCCTGGTCCTCGTCATCAGCCAGTCCGGCGAGACGCTGGACACCATGGCCGCCATGCGGGAGGCCAGGCGCCGCGGCGGCCGGACGCTGGCCATCGTCAACGTGGTGGGCAGCTCCATCGCCCGGGAGGCCGACGACGTGCTGTACACCTGGGCCGGCCCGGAGATCGCCGTGGCCACCACCAAGGCCTACTCTACCCAGCTGGTGTTGATGGATCTGGTGGGGCTGTATCTGGCGGACCTGCTGGGGACGGTGAGCCGGGAGGAGTACGACGCCGTTCTGGCGGAGATGCAGGCCCTGCCGGAAAAGATGCAGCGGGTTTTGGAGAACTTTGAGGATGTGCAGTATTTCGCCTCCCGGTACTTCAACCACAACTCCATCTTCTTCATCGGCCGCAACCTGGATTACGCCATGGGCCTGGAGGGGTCTTTGAAGCTGAAGGAGATCAGCTACATCCACTCCGAGGCATATGCCTCCGGCGAACTGAAGCACGGCACCATCTCCCTGATCGAGCCGGGCACCCTGGTGGTGGCGCTGGGGACCTTCGCGCCGCTGTTCGACAAGGCCATGAGCAACGTGGTGGAGGTGAAGGCCCGGGGCGCCGAGGTCCTGGCCGTCACCACGGAGATGTTCCGGGAAAAGATGGAAAAGACGGCAAATTCCACCGTCGTCATCCCGGATACCCACCCGGTTCTCCAGCCCTCCCTGGGCGTGGTGCCGCTGCAGCTGTTTGCCTATTATGTGGCATTGCAGCGGGGCTGCGACATCGACAAGCCCCGGAATCTGGCGAAGTCCGTGACAGTGGAGTAAAACGGCTGGCGCCACGTTCGCGCCAAATGGCGCGTCCAAGCGTTTTTGCCTCAGGCAAAAACCTTGAAATGGGCGGGCTTTGCCTGGCCATTTGAGTGAAATGCGGGGTTCCCGCAAAAGCGGAGCTTTTGTGGGGCTGCATTGCAGCGGGGCTGCGACATCGACAAGCCCCGGAATCTGGCAAAGTCCGTGACAGTGGAATGAGCCTGGAAAAACCGCCCTGTCCCCGAAAGACAGGGCGGTTTTTTTCGAAATGCTGAGAAATGCTGAAACCTTTTCACGGGCTGAAACGTTATCCATACAAGAGAACATGAAAGCAAGGGAGGGAGCGCCCATGATCTCCGCTTATCTTTCCATGATGGAGACGGACCCGGACCGGGAGTGGTTTGCCCGGGTCTACCGGGCCAACTGCCGGCAGATGACCCGGCTGGCCGTCCAGCTCCTGGGCCCCGGCCCAAGGGCTGAGGACGCGGTGCACGACGCGTTTGTGAAGCTGATCCAGCACTGCGGCGACCTGCGGGACCGGCAGGAGGCCCGGGTCGCCGGCTGGCTGGCGGTGGTGGTGAAGAACACGGCGCTGGACATGCTGCGGAAGGAGCAGCACGAGACGGCGCTGGACGGCACGCTGTGGGAGCCCGCCGTGCCCGCGGACGAGGGTGAGTTCCACGCGCTGGTGGCGCTGATCCGGAACCTGCCGGAGGACTACCGCCGGGTACTGGAGCTGCGCTTTGTGGCGGAGTGGAGCCTGGCGGAGATCGCCCAGGCCATGGACCTGACGGAGAACACGGTGAAGACCCGGATTTTCCGGGGACGGAAGCTTTTGATGGAACAGCTGCGAAAGGAGGGATATCTGGATGGACGGGCCTATCTTTGACGCCATGCTGAAGACGGCGCTGGAGGAAGCGCTGCGGCAGGATATGGAGGAGCAGAATCAGACGCCGGAATTCCGGCAGTCCCTCCGGCAGCGGAAGCGGATGCGGCGGATGCTGGCGGACCCCTGGGGCTATGTGCGGCGGCAGGCGGCCGCGCCGGAAAAGCCGCCCCTCCGGCGGCGGAACCCCGCCCGGTGGGCGGCGGTGGCGGTGGTGGCAGCCCTGCTGACGGGCACCGCTGCGGGCTATGCCCTCCGGGGCGGCGCCTTCTTCCAGAGGATGTTCGATACCAGCCCCTGGGCGGCGCAGTACGGCGGCGCGGCGGACACGGAGCAGCTGCTGGACATGGGCAGCCAGACCCTGGGCGCCGTGGTGGAGGACGAGAAGCTCCGGCTGGAGCTGGTGGATGCGGTGTCCGACGGCCAGTTTGCCATGGCGGCCATCCACCTGACGGTGCTGGACCCGGCGGTGCTGGAGGGGCTGGCCATGGAGATGCCCCACTTCCTGGAGACCGATATCTCCCGGGTCTCCGGCGGGCCTGAGGACAGCACGGTGGGCAGCTACGGCACCAGCGTCCGCCGCTGGATCGGGCCGGACGGCGCGGAGACAGGGGGGTACTCCCTGATCTTCTCCATCGACGACGGCGCGCTGCTGGACGGCGGCGACTACCGGATCACCCTGCGGGACCTGGGCTTCTTCGGCAAGGACGACTATGAGGTTCTGGCCCCCGGGACGTGGACGATGGACGTGTCCCTGCTGCCCGGGGAAGTGGTGGCCTGCGCCCCGGAGCAGCTCTGCG
>JAUNGH010000179.1 GCA_030524605.1 Oscillospiraceae bacterium
TTTTTGACGGAGACAGAGGTGGAAACTCTTCACAGCTTCTGAACATGGGGAGTAAAAGGACGAAACTTCAACAAAAAGCTTGGGACTTTTTTGTTGAAAAAAGAAAAAACATCTTGCTTTTTGACAAAAGTGTCGATATAATATAGTCGTTGACAAATTGCACAAAGAATTTCGTGTGATTTCAGGTGAGGAGGACGACCATGTCAGGGAGAATTTTTCAAAATGTGGTACTGCAGCTGAAGGAGAACACAGACCGCACCATTGGCGTGATCGATGGGGAGGGCATTGTCATCGCCTGCAGCGAGCTGTCCATGATCGGCCAGCGGTGGGCGGAGTATGTGCCGGTCGTGAACAACGCCGCCGGCAGCATGGCCGCCTCTGACGGCAAGACCTTCAAGGCGCTGAACGGTTGGGGGAACCAGTTCGATTACGCGGTCTTTACCTTCGGCGACAACGAGGTCAGTAAGACCGTCTGCGCCATGGCCACCGTGGCCCTGAACGCCGCCAAGTCCTATTATGAGGAGAAGCACGACCGCGGCTCCTTCATCAAGGACATCATCTCCGACAATATTATGCTGGGCGATATCTATATGCGCGCCAAGGAACTGCGGGTCACCGCCGATGTGCCCCGGGGCGTGTTTGTAGTCCGAGCCCTGAAAAAGGGCGAGTCCGTTCCCACCGACGTGGTGCAGGCCATGTTCCCTGACCGGCAGAACGACTTCGTCCTCAGCGTGGGCGAGGGCGACGTGGTGCTGATCCGCCAGATGCCCGAGGGTTCCGGCATCCGGGAACTGAACAAGATCGCCGACGCCGTGGAAGCGGCTCTCCGCTCCGGCAGCGAGAGCACCGTGGTGGTAGGCATCGGCACGGTCGCCACCCACCTGCGGGATCTGGCCAAAAGCTATAAGGAGGCCCAGATCGCCATTGAGGTGGGCAAGGTGTTCGACACGGAAAAGTACGTCATCAACTACGAGAACCTGGGCATCGGCCGCCTGATCTACCAGCTGCCCACCACCCTGTGCGAGATGTTCCTTCAGGAGGTCTTCAAGAAGAACCCCATCGACGCCCTGGACAAGGAGACCCTCTTCACCATCCATAAATTCTTCGAGAACAACCTGAACGTCTCCGAGACCGCCCGGAAGCTGTTTGTCCACCGCAACACCTTGGTGTACCGGCTGGAGAAGATCAAGAAACTGACCGGACTGGATCTGCGGGAGTTTGACGACGCCATCACCTTCAAGGTGGCCCTGATGGTCAAGAAGTACCTGACCAGCCGGGGGATCGATTCCTGAATTGCATAGAGAATATGAGGAGGCCCCGGCTGAAAAGCCGGGGCTTTTTGCGTTATAAACGGGGCTAAAGGACAGTTAAGGCCTCTTTTTTGCAGCAAAAATTGCAATCACAGTGACGCACACGGTGACAAGGGAGTAGATTCGATAAAACCACAAGGTGAAAGACAGGCGCACGGCGGGGGTATGGATAAAGAAAAACGGACCAGACCACTGTGGTACGTTAAGGCAGAAAAACACATACAAGATTCCTGTAGCCCATAAAAAAAATACTAGAATTTTCAACAATTTTTTATGCATAGTTGAATTATATATACCCAGAAAGCAGGAAGACAAAATTAATCTACAGCATATTTCAGTCAGTGTAAGAACGAATTGTGCGAACATTGCCAGAGTGAATATCTCTGGGTGTCACAAGACCAGAAATCACCCGGTCGCATAATGAAATACCTTGCGCATAATAACATGCATAAGCTAGCAATGAACAGTACCAGTATGGACGACTTTGTGAAATGCTTGGATTAGCATCAAGATAATAAGGCTTACCTTCTTGTGTTTCAGCCCATTCCAGTGCGGCCCTCATTGTTGCTGCATCTACTCCCGTGGGTCTATCAAGATGGGACAAACGATCTTCAAACCGTTCATCACATAAAATTCCATAACAAACAGTTGAATAGATTGCTTCAAACGACTTCAGATAATATTGGTTATATTTGGAAGAAAAGTATGTGCCTGCAACAATAACTGTATGACCGGTAATTTGACCGGAACCAGCGGCTTCAAATATCAAATCGCCCTTAATTGCAGTCCCTATAAGATTATATCGTGTTCCGTAAGTAACTGCTCTGGGAAGATCTGAGGTATTGTGCCACCATTCTTGTAATAGAACTTCTCTAGTAGAGTCTGCTTGAGAAGCCAATGCAGCACTTTCTGCTCTGCGCATAGCGTCTTGTGCTTTTACTTCACTTAAACTTTTACAATTTGATAGCAAATCAATACAGCATGCTAAATAGTCAGATACAGTAGCATATGTGCCATTTTCATACTCAAAAATGAAGTCTTCAATGGAGAGTGTGACAAATTTATCCATGTTTTCCGCAGTTGAAGAGTACGTGCGATACGCTTCTTCTAATGCGGGGTCAATATCTGCAAAAAAGCCATTTGAAGGAGGAACAAAGTCATTAGGGCTGGCAGCAAAGACACTTGGAATCGAGCAGATGCACATAATAGAGATGGAGAGAAAAATAGATACTATTTTCTTTAATGTTTTATGTATCATAGTAGATAGCTCCTTTTTCTTTACGATCATGCTTTGCCATAATTTTATCCTCCAAAGTGGGATATTAGATGCAATTCATTTCCTCAATTTCTATTTACGGCAGACAGCAGAAGTTGACAGCTGGGGATAGGATTTGCCCGCGATGGTGTAGTCTACGGTCATGGTATAGGACTTGCCCGGTTCAATGTCTTTGCTGTGGGTCTCAGAGAAGAACAGATAGCCGGTGCCGGAATCCGTCCAGGTCTTGAGACAGGTGTTCCCGTCCCACAGCTTGACCGTGGCGCTGATCTTGTCCGAAAGGGAATCAGCGCGAATATTGACAGCGCAGGTTGCCGTGGTGCCGCTGAAAGACAGCGTGGGACGGGGAGTAAGTTCTCTTGTTTCTACGGCTCCGGCGGTTACCGAGAGAACAAGAAGGAAAACTGCTGTCAGGGCACAGATACGTTTTTTCATAAAAATCACCTCCTTTTCGTCGTTCTGTTAATAAGTAACGACGAAAAAAGGCGAATTTGATGCGCGCTTTTTTAAAAAAATTCTATTTTGTAAATTCTTTCAAATAAATGCTCTCTGCCATGTGCAACATGTCAGATTCATCCAGGAAGCCGGAGATCGAGAAGCACATGCCGCTGGTCTCATCCAGCCACACAAGGGCGTTGGAGGTATCGTTATCATATACATAAAATTCCCCGGGGATGCCGTTGATCTCAACGGGATACATGGTGGCTTGATCAGTGTTCACGACATAGAGCGTGGAGCCTTCCTGCATGGGGCCATAATCGAAACCAAGAAGTTTTTCATCCGCGTTTACATAAATGATTGAGCTGAGAATGGGGTCATCATGGACAACCATTTCCGTATACCCCTCCGGCACCCAGCCCAGGCGGTACACGCCGCCCGCCGCCGGCTCGCCGGCGAAGCGGTAAACGATCTGGGTTTCATAGACCTGCCGCGCCCACTGGAAGAAGCCGGCCCGGGCCTCGCTGTCCACCGCCAGCCAGCCGCCGCCCAGCACCAACACCGCCAGGAAGCAGGCCGCGATCTGCCGCACGGCCCCGTAAAACACCGGGTGCCGCTGGCGGCGCAGCAGGCGGTCCAGCCGCCGCAGCAGCCGGGGGGAGCAGTCCGCCGGGCAGTCCTCCGGCTCCGGGAGGGAGGCCAGCATGGCGTCCCGGGCCACGGCCGCCGACTGCCGAAGCATGTCATCCGTCAACTTCATACGTCGATCCCCTCCTCCTTCAAAAATTCCTTCAGCTTCTTCTTTGCCCGCTTGTCCAGGCTGCGGACGCCGGAATAGCGCAGTCCCGGCAGCTTCATCAGCTCCTCGTTGGTATAGCCATCGGCGTATTTCAGGAGGATGAACTCCCTGTATCGGGCGGGCAGGCGGGCGATGGCCTCTGCCACGGCGTTGCCCTCCGCATGAAAGGCCAGTCCGGCGGTCTCCTCGTTCAAAGGCTCCGCCGCCCGGCGCCGTCCGGCCCGGTAGATGTCGATGGCTTTGTTCTCAACTATCGTAACGATGAAACTTCGCGTTTTGGTGCACTCCGGATCGGAAATTTTTGAAATATTTTTTGCAATGACGTAAAACGCCTCCTGTACCGCGTCCTCTGCATCCTGCTCATTGCCCAGCACCCGCCGGGCAACGTGGAGCATCAATCCCAGATAACGGTCGTGGAGCCGCTGGAATTTCCGCTTGTCCCGGGGCTCCTCAATCTCTTGCAGACAGACCAGCAAGCCAACCACCTCTTTCCACATCATACCACAGCGGCAGGCGTTTGTCTGCCGCTTTTTTCGGCCGGAGCTTGACAGGGGTAAACTACTGTGGTAGTGTAGAAAAAGGAAACTATTGCAGTAGTTTGCGGAAAATGCAGGTTTCCTGTAAACGGTTATTGCATTGACGGGAAAAACCGTTTATAATGTGAGAGATTGAAGCATTATGTCGACCTGACCCCGCGGGGGAGGGCCGGTATTTCCATAAAGGAGCGAGGTGCCGCATGATCCGTTTGAAAGACGTGGAAATGGAGTACGACAACGGGACC
>JAUNGH010000180.1 GCA_030524605.1 Oscillospiraceae bacterium
GGTAGGGGAGATTGCTGCTCAGGTCCCCGGTCTCACCCAGCTCCCAATAGCCGGGCAGGAAGAGGAACAGCTCGGCATACTTCAGGTCCTCCCGGTCCGCCAGCTCGTCCGGCAGGGTCATGGGCAGGTCGCTCATGCCGGTGGTGTAGAGGACGTAGAAATCCTGCTGCTCCGTGGGGCGCATGATGTTCACGTCGATGTGCACCAGGTCGGACACCAACTCGTGGAACACGAAGCTCTCCCGTCCGGGGAACAGGGCCTCGAAGTGCTCCGTGATCTCTTCGGTGTAGGTGCCCATGGCCTCCGGCGGCCGCCAGCCCTGGTCCTCCGGGGTCTCATAGCGGTAGATGGTGGAGCCGCCGGGAGAGACCTCCGGCTTTTTTCTGCGGAATTTGTCCAGAAAACCCATAAAAACCTCCTGTGCAGGTGAAGTGAAGCGGTCAGCCCTCCAGCAGGACGCCCAGGTCCCGCAGGGCGGCCTGGACCCGGGCGAAGGCGTCTTCACCGGGGCAGGCAAGGGTGTGGAGGTGGATACCCCCGGTGAGATCGGACAGGGGGCGGGCCTCCGCCTGGGCGCAGCGGGCGATGAACTGGGCCACGTCATAGCGGCTGGACAGCCGGAGCGGCCCGGTGAGCTGGCCGTAGACGGGGTGCTCCACGATGACGTCCACCACCGTGCAGCCCTGGTCCACCATGGCGTACAGCTCCGCCTCCATGCCCGCCGCGTCGTGCTGGCAGGCCACCTGGCGCGTCAGGCCGGCGGGGGAGGGCTGGGAGACGTAGCCCCGGGGCGTGGCGGAGATATCCGCCCCCGCCGCCCGCAGCAGGGCGATGTCCCCCACAATGATCTGACGGCTGACGGAGAACCGGGCCGCCAGCGCTCCGGCGCTGACGGGCTGGGGGGACTGGTGCAAAATATCCTGAATGGCCTGGCGGCGTTCTTCGGCGCGCATGGGGGAGACCTCCTTTGGGGATTCATTGGGGGATCAAAAAGTGAAACGGGGACGGATTTACAGGAACCCGAACAGGGTGAAGACGCCGACGGCGCACAAAACGGCGCCGGTACAGCGGATGAACAGCAGGTACAGTTTGGAGGGCTCTGTGTCCTCGCCGTGCATCCGTGCTTCCGTCAGGGTATAAGGACTTCCGGCAGGAACAGGGGCAGAGCGTCCAAAAGGAGCTGCACAGCGCCGGCGATGCGCATGGAACATACCTCCCGTCTCTGTCTTGACAGCAGTATACCATACCATGCGTTGTTTTGCAAAGGAAAAGAGGGCGATTGACATCTTAGATCGGAGCAGGTACAATGCAGGCAAAAGCGTGGGGCGGCCCGCGGATGGAGGAAAGGCAGGAACGGCGATATGCTGGCGTTGGAAAAAGAAGATACCTTGTTTGCGCGGAACATCCCCTTCGGCCTGGTGGAGGTCTGGTATCCGGACAGCGCGGAATGGGATGTGGAGGCCCTCCGGGCGCTGGAGGAGACGGAACTGGCCGCGCTGCGGGAGCGCTGCGCGGACTATGACCGCAGGGCGGTGTTTGGGGAGAACCCCTACGTCCGCTTTTTCAAGAAGTTCAAAAAGACCTATCCCGTGCTGATGCAGGTGGAGTCCTTTTTGCTGAAGGGGAGGCCCTTTCCCCAGGTCAACCCCGTGACGGAGGTGCCCTTCCTGGCGGAACTGACCACCCAGTGCCTGATGGGCACCCACGACGCGGACGCGGTGCTGGGGACACTGCGGCTGTTCTCCGGCACCGAGAAGGCCCCCTTCACGGGCCTGCGGGGCGGGGAGGTCCACACCTATCCCAACGACGTCTGCGGCAGGGACGACGGCGGCATCATCCTCAGCATGATCGCCGGGGCGGACGACCGCACCTGCGCGAAGCCGGAGAGCCGCCACGTGTTCTACCCCGTGTTTGGCACGCCTGACATGCCGACGGAGGAGATCGCCTCCCGGCAGGCGCTTTTGAGGCGGTATGTCCTGACGCTGGCGCCCGCCGCGAAGATCGAGACACAGCTCATATAAGAGGCATGCCGAAGCGGCCCTCCCCGCCGGGGAGGGCCGCTTTTCCGCGCTCCGCGCCGCCGGCCGGATTGGACAGATGCCGCAAAAAAACGGTTGATTCTTGCAACAAAATGCGAATTGACTTGCGGGCGGGGTGTGGTATGATTTTATCTAACTGTAAACGTTTGAGAGAGGGGGGAGCCTTATGCGGACTGTCGGCGGATACCTGCGGCCCTTCGCCCTGCGGGTCTGCTGCGGCGTGGCCGTCAAATTCACCGCCGCCGTGCTGGAACTGACGCTGCCGCTGCTGCTGGCCCACATCATCAACGTCTGCGTCCCCGCCCGGGACGTGGAAGCCATCCGGCGCATGGGCGGGCTGATGATGGCGCTGGCCTTCGGCGCGGCTTTCTGCAACATCACGGCCAACCGCATGGCCGCCTGGGTGTCCATGGAGGTGACCCGCCGCCTGCGGCGGGACGTGTACAGCCGGGTGGAGGGGCTGTCCTGCGCCCAGATGGACAGGTTTTCCATCTCCTCTCTGGTGTCCCGCCTGACCAACGACACCTACCACGTCCACCAGATGTTCGACAAGATCCAGCGGGGCGGCATCCGGGCGCCCATGCTGGTGCTGGGGGGCCTGGTGCTGACGTTTTTGCAGGCCCCGGCCCTGGGGCTGGTGCAGCTGGTGATCTGCTCTTTGACCTTCTGCACCATCGCCCTGGTGACCCGGCGGGGCATCCCCCACTATACAAAGGCCCAGGCGGCGGTGGACGACGTGGTCCGCATCATCCGGGAGAACGCCTCCGGCGTCCGGGTCGTCAAGGCCCTGGCTTGCCAGGGCCGGGAGCGGACCCGGTTTGAGCGCGCAAACGAGTGCGCCCGCAGCACGGAGGAGAAAGCGGGCTGCGTCATGGCGGCGGCAAACCCCATGACGGACTTTCTGCTGAACACCGGATTGGTGCTGGTGGTGGCCGTGGGCGCGGTGCTGGTGAACATCGGGAAGCTGGACCCCGGCCACATCGTGGCCTTTTTGTCCTATTTCGCCCTGATCCAGACCGCCACCCTGGGCATGGCCAAGATCTTCGTGAAGATCAGCAAGGGCGCGGCCTCCGCCCGCCGGATCGAGGAGATCCTGCTGGCCCCCGCGGACCAGCTTGTCCGGCCATCGGACGCCGTATCCGAAGCAGAGCTGGGGATGGAGGGGGTTTCCTTCTCCTACCTGGGAGTGGAGAAGGATCTGGACGGCGCGGAGTTTACCCTGCGGAGGGGGGAGACCCTGGGCATCCTGGGCCCCACCGGCAGCGGCAAGACCACGCTGGTATCCCTGCTGCTGCGGCTGTACGACGCCGGTGCGGGCGTGGTGTGGGTCGGCGGACGGGACGCCGCGTCCCGGAGCCGGGAGGACCTGCGGGGCCGGTTCGGCGTGGTGTTCCAGAACGAGGCGCTGCTGAACGACAGCGTTTACGAGAACATCTCCTTCCTCCGGGGGCTGCCCCGGGAGGATGTCATTGCCGCCGCCAAGACCGCCCAGGCGTGGGAGTTTATTGAGACCCTGCCCGATGGGCTGGACACCCGGGTGGACATCCGGGGCGCCAATCTCTCCGGCGGGCAGCGGCAGCGGCTGCTGATCGCCCGGGCCCTGGCGGCAAAACCCGGCATCCTGGTGCTGGACAGCGCCGACAGCGCCCTGGACTACCGCACCGCCGCCGACCTCCACGCCGCCATCCGCCGGGACTTCCCCGGCGTCACGCTGGTGGTCATTTCGGAGCGTATCGCCTCTTTGCGGGAGGCGGACCGCATCCTGGTGCTGGAGGACGGGAAAATCACCGCCCAGGGACGGCACGAGGAGCTTTTGTCATCCAGCCCCCGCTACCGGAGCATGGAGCGGCTGCAGATGGGGGGCGGCAGCGTATGAAACAGGGCGTTTTGAAGCGGCTGGGCCGGTTCCTGCGGCCCTACGGCGGGCAGCTGGCATTGCTGCTGGCGCTGATGCTGGCCACCAACCTGCTGGCCCTGGCGGCGCCGCTGCTGTCCGGCTGGGCGGTGGACGCGGTGGGCCTGGAGGCCGGAGAGGTGGATTTTCCCGGCGTGCTGCGGAACTGCGCCGGGATGCTGGCCTGCTACGGCGGGTCGGCGGTTTTGAATTACCTGATCGCCTCCCGGTTGATCCGGGTGGGGCAGGGGGTGTCCCACGACCTGCGGAAGGCGGCCTTCGACCGCATGAGCGAGCTGCCGGTGGAGTATTTCGACACCCACCCGGCGGGGGACCTGATCAGCCGCATCTGCTACGATGTGGACACCGTCAACGCCACCATCTCCACGGACCTGCTGCAGATCAGCACCAGCGTGCTGACGGTGGCCGGGTCCGCGGTGTGCCTGCTGGCGCTGTCGCTCAGGCTGTCGGCGGTGTTTTTTGTGACGGTGCCCCTGTCCGTGGCCCTGACCCGGTTCCAGATGAAGCGCATCCACCCGCTGTTCCGCCTGCGCTCCAGAGAGCTGGGCGCCCTCAACGGCTTTGCCGAGGAGCGGGTGGGCCGGCAGCAGGCCATCCGCACCTACGGCGTGGAGGCGGCGGACCTGAAGCAGTTCGAGACATACAA
>JAUNGH010000181.1 GCA_030524605.1 Oscillospiraceae bacterium
TGGATGCCGGCGGAGCCGAAGTAGACGGCGATGGTGTAAAACGTGGTCTCCGTGCTGCCCAGCATCACCGCCGCCACCCGGCCGACGTAGCTGTCCGGCCCGTGAGCCGTCATCAGGTCGCTGGCCACTGCCAGGGCGCCGCTGCCGGACACCGGGCGGATCAGCATCAGCGGGGTGGTCTCCGGCGGCAGGCCGAACAGCTCCAGCGCCGGCGCGCACAGGCCGGACAGCCAATCCATGGCCCCGGAGGCGCGGAACATGCTGACCGCCGTCAGCAGCCCCACCAGAGCCGGGATGATGCGCAGGAGGACCGCCAGCCCTTCCTCCGCGCCGTGGGTCAGGGCGCCGTACACGTCCACCCGCTTTCCCATGCCGTAGACCGCCACGGCGGCCAGCAGCAGGGGGATGACCAGGGAACTGAGGTTCACGGCCGCCTCCTTCCGCCAAGAGACAGGAGCCTGGCGGCCAGCAGCCCCGCCGCCACCGACAGCACAGAGGCCAGCCACACCGCCGGCAGGATGTCAAAGGGCGTTTGGCACCCGGCGGCGGCCCGGACGGAGGCGATGGTGGCGGGCAGCAGCTGGATGGAGGCGGTGTTCAGCACCACCAGCAGGCACAGCTCGTCGCTGGCCACGCCGCCGCAGCCCCGGGCCATCCTGCGGGCGGCCCGGATGCCCAGAGGCGTGGCCGCGTTGCCCAGCCCCAACAGGTTGGCCGACACGTTGGCCGAGACCGCCGCCAGGGTCTCCTCGTCCCTGCACGCATTGGGCAGCAGCCGCCGCAGGAGGGGCCGGAAGGCCCGGGCCAGTCCCGCAGACAGGCCGCACACGTTCATGATCTCCATGACGCCGCTCCAAAGGCACAGGATGCCCGCCATGGAGACACTCAGATCGATGGCGGAGCGGGCGCCCTCCAGCGCGGCGTTCGCCACCGCGTCCAGATTTCCGGTGAGGATGCCGAAGATCAGCGACAGCACCACCATCCCTGACCATACCCAGGCCATTGCCACGGGAAAATCACCCCTTTTTTCAACAAATTGTTAATTTTTTTAAATTATCTTGTTTATTAATTGACAAATTATGACAGGGTGTGCTATTGTGTTTGTTACACGGAAACAAAAAAACAGCGGAAAAGGAGAAATACATTGAAATCGACAGGAATTGTAAGAAAAGTGGACGAATTAGGCAGGATTGTACTCCCCATTGAGATGCGGCGCACGCTGGACATCGCGGAAAAGGATGCACTGGAAATCTATGTGGAGGGTTCGTCCGTTATTCTCAAGAAGTACAAGCCGAGCTGTATTTTCTGCGACGGCACCAAGGACATCACCGTGTTCAAGGGGAAAAACGTCTGTCCCAAGTGCCTGAAGGAATTGAAGAACCTGTAAGCGCTGCCACGTTTGCAAAAGAGAACGCCCCCGCGGAGATCCGCGAGGGCGCTGTTTTTTGCCCGTTGTCCGCCTCACGTTTCCAGGGCGGCGGCATACAGCTCGTTTTTGGAAAGGCCCGTATGCTCCGCCACCTCTTTGGCGGCGTCCTTCAGCCGGACGCCCTGGTTCCGCAGGGCCAGCACCTGGGCCACGCCCTCCTCCAGCGTGACGGCGGCCGCCTGCCGGGGCGCGGCGCCGGCCACTACCAGCACATATTCCCCCTTGGGGGCATTTTCCGCGTACCAGGCCGCCGCCTCGCCCAGCGTGCAGCGCCGGGTCTCCTCATGGAGCTTGGTCAGCTCCCGGCACAGGGCCACCCGCCGGTCCGGGCCGAAGGCGGCGCACAGGTCGTCCAGGGTGGTGCGCAGCTTGTGGGGCGCCTCGTGGAAGATCATGGTCCGCTCCTCGTTTTTCAGGGTGTCCAGCCGCTCCCGGCGGCTTTTTTTGTTGACCGTCAGAAAGCCCTCGAAGGTGAACCGCCCGGTGGGCAGGCCGCTGACCGCCAGCGCGTTCACCGCCGCACAGCAGCCGGGGACGGCGATGACCTCCACGCCGTTTTCAGCGCACAGGCGCACCAGGTCCTCGCCGGGGTCGGAGATGGCGGGGGTGCCCGCGTCCGTCACCAGGGCACAGGACTCGCCCGCCAGCAGCCGGGCCAGGATGGTCTGTCCGGCGGTGACGTGGTTATGCTCGTGATAGCTGACCAGAGACTTTTTGATCCCGAAATGGTTCAGCAGCTTTAAAGACACCCGTGTGTCCTCCGCCGCGATGAAGTCCGCGGCCTCCAGCGTCTCCACCGCCCGGGGGGAGAAGTCCCCCAGGTTGCCGATGGGGGTGGCGACCAGATAGAGCGTGCCGCTCATGGCGTTTCCTCCTGTTGTCTGAAATAGATGGCGTCCAGCTCCGCCGTGGGCGAGCCGTCGCCGTTTTGCAGGATCAAGGGGGACTCGACGGTCAGCCCCGGCTTTCCGCCCCGGCGGCCCTCCAGCAGCACTAGGGACGGTGCGGCTCCGGCGGCGGGACAGACGAAGCGCAGACGCTTCGGCTCCATGGCGGCCTGCCGCAGTGCGCAGAGCAGGTCCGTCAGCCGCTCCGGCTTGTGAACCAGGCAGAAGGCGCCGCCCCAGCGGAGCAGATACGACGCGGCGGCGCAGATCTCCTCCAGAGTGCAGCTGACCTCCGCCCGGGCCGTCCGCAGGGCGCTGCCCTCCGCCAGCAGCCCGCTGCCGGGGAGATAGTAGGGCGGGTTGCAGACCACCAGGTCAAAGCCGCCGGCGGGGAGGAGGGACCTGATCTTCCGCAGGTCCCCGTGCCGGAAGGTCAGGCGGTCCGTCAGCCGGTTCTCCGCGGCGGCCCTTTCCGCCAGACGGACGGCGCCCTCCTGGATGTCAACGCCGGTGACGGCCAGCGCCGGCTGCCGCTGCAAAAGCAGCAGCCCCAGCAGTCCGGTGCCGCAGCCCAGGTCGCACACCCGCAGGCCGGGCTTCAGCCGGGGCAGGGAGGACAGCAGGAACGTGTCCGTCCCCGGGGGGAACAGGCCGTCGCCGTAGACGAAACGGTAGCCGCCGGGGCAGAGGGCTTCCCAGTGTTCCATAGGGATCTCCTTTAAAAAAGTGCAATTTTGTACAAGTCCGGCGCCTGACGGCCGGATAGAATGGAGTCATCTTGATGCAGAAAGGATGACGCCACACATGAAAACAGCGTTCGCAGCCTTCGACCACGGCGCTTTGCGCCTGCCCGAAAGGGAAAAGGACTTCGGGAGCGTTCCCTGGTCCCCCCATCCCGCCTTTCAGGGAGTGGAGCTGAAACATCTGCTGACGGGAGCGGATACCGGCGGGCGGTTCAGCTATCATCTGGTGCGCATCGCGCCGGACTGCGCCATCGGGGACCACATCCACCAGACGCAGTGGGAGACACATGAGGTCGTTGCAGGGACGGGGACCTGCGTCAATGGGGGGGCAGCCCTGGGCTATGAGCCGGGGGTCATCTCCTGGTTCCCGGCAGGCGTGTCCCACGCCGTGTATGCCGGAGCGGACGGCCTGCGGCTGCTGGCCAAATTCTTCCCGCCCCTGTGCTGACAAATTCAGCCGGACAGCACGGCCTGCGCCCGGAGATACTCCGAGGGCGTGATGCCCACCTGCCGCCGGAAGCAGCGATCCAGATGGCTCTGGTCGAAGAAGCCGGCGGCCTGGGCGGCCTCCGCAATGGTCCGGGTCTGGCCCAGAAGCCGCTGGGCCTTGCGGACCCGGCTTTGCAGCTGGAAGCTGTGGGGGGACAGGCCGGTCCGAAGCTGAAAGCGGCGGATCAGGTGATAGGGACTGCAAAACGCCTGGCGGGACAGCTGGCGGATGGAGAGGGAGAGCTCCGGCGACATCTCCAGCAGGGCCTGGATCGGCGCCAGCTCCGGAGCCGCCTCCGGCAGTTCCGAAAGGTCGCCGTACAGGTCCGCCAGCGCCCGCTCCAGCCGGAAAAGCCCCTCCGGCGGCAGCAGGCCGGAAAGGGCCGGCGGCCGGATCGCGTCCCGAAGCGCTTGGGCGGCGGATTCCCGCCTTTGCAGCAGCTCCCGCCCGATACACACCGTCAGCAGGGTGTAAGGGCCGGAGGCGGAAAAGCTGTGCACGGTGTTGGGAGGGATGGCAAAGCTGCTTCCGGCGGAGCAGAGCGTTTTTGCTCCCGCCCTGTCCAGCAGCAGGGCGCCAGACAGGATCAGTCCTATGGCGGCGTGGGCCGCATGGGTGTGTCGGGGATAGGAGATGCGGGAATCCCGGCAGAAAAACAGCTCCAGGGCCGGTTCCCGGGTTTGAAAAAAGACCAGCTGCGCGGCGTCCATTCCGGCACCTCCCTCCCGATATGTTCTCTATTATAAAAGAAAAGACGGCCCGCCGCAAGAGCGGAGCGCGCCGGCCGGACAAAAAGCCCCGCAGGCACAGCCTGCGGGGCTTTTATGTATCCCTTTTTGATTAGTCCTCGGGGACGATGGCGCTGTTGGGGCAGGTGTCGCTGCAGGAACCGCAGTCCAGGCAGGCAGCGGCATCGATGACGTACTGGTCATCGCCCTGGCTGATAGCACCGGCGGGGCAAGCGTCCGCGCAGGAGCCGCAGCTCACACAGGCAGAAGTGATCTTATAGGCCATGGGAAGCACCTCCATTAGAATTGTAC
>JAUNGH010000182.1 GCA_030524605.1 Oscillospiraceae bacterium
TGCGAGTGGTTCGTCATCCCCTACTGCCTGTGGTATCCCCTGCTGGTGGCGGTGGGGCTGTATCTGCTGCTGCGGGACCGCCCCGCCTTCCGGCGCTATATGACCTTCCTGGCCCTGACCTTTTTCATCAGCGCGCTGATCTGGCTCCTGCTTCCCAACGGGCAGGACCTGCGCCCGGCGGTGATGCCCCGGGACAATTTCCTGACGGCAGTGGTCTCCGGCCTGTACAGCATCGACACCAACACCAACGTCTTCCCCTCCGTCCATGTGGTGGGGTCCGTGGGCGCCGCCCTGGCGGTGTGGGACTGCCCCGCCCTGCGGCGGCGGAAGCCCCTCTGCCATCTGACGGGCCTCCTGGCCGCGCTGATCTGCGTCTCCACCGTGTTCATCAAGCAGCACGCCGTGCTGGACGTGGGCGGCGGCCTGGCGCTGGCCTTCCTGGCGGCGGTGCCCGTCTACCGCCACGACCTGGTCCTCCGCCCGCTGACGGCCTCGGAATAAGCGGTCATCCCCGCGAAAGCCTGGCCGCCTCCTCGTCGGAGGGGTATACGTCCACGCCCCGCCCCTTGAAGGGCATCGGGGCCACAGTGTGCCGCTTTTTTTCCTCTCGCCGCTCTGCCGCCGCCTGGTAGTTGGCCTGCTTCTCCAGCCACTGGATGGTGTCCCGCTGGATGCTGTCGGCCATGAAGTAAAAGGCCATCCTTGTCTCCGGGGACAGCCCGGGGCACTGGGCCGCCGCCACGGTGACATCCATATACCCCTTCTTCGCCACCTGCCCGGCATACCAGAACAAGCTGGAGAACAGCTCTCCCCGCTGCTCCGCCGGCAGTGTTATGATGTGCAGATAGGCATCCATGTAGATCAAAAAGCTCTTTTTTTCCTTGTGCATGCTGCTCAACTCCTTTCATAAGAGGGGGCGCAGGGCGGCGTTTTTGCCCTCTTGCGGACAATCCTGCAAAATTTTCCGGCTATAGCTAAGGTTATAGTAACAGTTATGGTTATAGCAACGGCTATGGTTACCGCTATGGTAATGGGCATGGTTGCCGGCAAGGCCATGGCAGGGGCCATGGAAACGAACGCTTTTGGAAAACGAAACACCCCGTGGATTTCCACGGGGTGTCTTTTTGCCTGGATGCCTGACAGCTCACAGCTGGTGGCTTCTCGCCGCCGTCAGGATATTCCGCATCAGCAGGGCCCGGGTCATGGGGCCCACGCCGCCGGGCACGGGGGTGATATAGGACGCCTTCGGCTCCACCGCCGCAAAATCCACGTCGCCGCAGAGCCTGCCCTCCGCGTTCCGGTTCATGGCCACGTCGATGACCACGGCCCCCTCCTTCACCATGCCGGCGGTGACGAAGTCCGTCTTCCCGATGGCGGACACCAGGATGTCCGCCTGCCGGGTGATCTCCGCCAGCCCCTCCGTCCTGGAGTGGCACACCGTCACGGTGCCGTCCGCCTGGGTCAGCAGCATGGCCATGGGCTTGCCCACGATGTTGCTCCGCCCCAGCACCACGCACCGCCTCCCCCGGACGGGGATGTCGTACGCCCGCAGCATCTCCATGACGCCCGCGGGGGTGCAGGGCAGGAACACCGGCTGCCCGATGGACATCCGCCCCACGTTGAAGGGGTGGAAACAGTCCACGTCCTTATCCGGGACGATGGCGTTGATCACCGCGTCCCCGTCCAGGTGCTCCGGCAGAGGTAGTTGACATAAAATACCGTCCACCGCCGGGTCCGCGTTCAGCGCCCGGATCAGCTCCAGCAGCGCCTCCTGTGTGGTCTCCGCAGGCAGTTTGTGGGGAAAGCTCTCGATGCCGCACTCCGCGCAGTCCTTTTCCTTTCCGTTTACATAAACCTTAGAGGCCGGATTCTCCCCCACCAGGATCACCGCCAGGCCGGGCTTCCGGGGAAGCTCCGCCGCTTCCGCCCGTACCTGCTCCTTGACCCGGGCAGCCAGGGCCTTGCCGTCAATGCGTATTGCCATCCCGCTCTTCCTCCCTGTCGTTGTCTCCATCGGCGTCCTCCGGCTGGGGAATGTCCTCCGCCGGCTCCCCGGCTGTCCCGGCGCCCTCCGCCGGGGGCGCCGGCTCCTCTGCCGGTTCCTCCGTCAGGGACGCAAGGGCCTCGGCGTCCGCCGCCTCCATGGCCAGCCTTGCCCGCTGGTTCACCAGCAGGCCCTCCGCCGTGCGTTTCCGGATGCGGATGTTGTAGAACAGCATCCCGGCGGCCACCACGGCCATCACCACGCTCAGGGCCTGGGATACCCGGATGGGCTGGCCGAACAGCGTCCAGTCGAACAGATACAGGCTGTCGGTCCGCAGGCCCTCCACCCAGGTGCGGCCCAGGCCGTACCACAGGAAGTAGAACCAGGTGTTCTCACCGTCGAACCGGCGGCCCTTGGAGACCACGAACAAAATCAGCAGCAGCCCCGCCAGATTCCACAAACTCTCATAGAGGAAGGTGGGGTGCACCTCGATATACTGGTACTGGCTGACCCACAGCCGCATCCGCCAGGGCAGGTCCGTCAGGCCGCCGAAGGCCTCCCGGTTGATGAAGTTGGCCCACCGGCCGATGATCTGGCCCAGCAGCAGCCCCATAACCGCCAGATCCGTCATGGCGCCGAACTTCAGCTTTTTGTGCCGGGTGTAGAAAAAAGCCACCAGCGCCCCGGCGATGACCGTGCCGTAGATGGCAAGGCCCCCGTCCCAGATGGCAACGATACGCCCCCAGTCCAGGCCGCCATCGGCGGTGCGGTACAGGTCCAGATAGAAGATCACATAGTAGATGCGGGAGCCCAGGATGCAGCAGGGCACCGCCCACAGCACCAGGTCCAGCACGTTGTCCTCCGTCAGGCCGAAGCGCTTGGCCTGCTTCATGCACAGCAGCAGACCCGCCAGCATGGCGGCAGCCAAAATGATCCCGTACCAGTAGACGCCGTGGCCCACATGGATGGCGATGGGATCGGGGTTGAATTCCCAGTCGCCGAACAGGCCGGGAAAGCTGATAGGCATATCTTTCAGAGCAGTCAAAACAGGATCGTTCCTTTCTTTCTGTAAAACGCGTGAGGCCGCCCCTTATTTGGGCACGATCTCGCTCAAAACGGCCCGGTCCTCCCGGATATTGTCCCGCAGGAAGGCCCGCACGTCCTCCTTGGTGATGGAGTCGAACACCTGGGGGAAACGGAAGGGATCGTAGCCGTGGAAATAGCCCTCCGTCAAAGAGACGGCGATGTTCTCAAAGGAGTTCAGCCCCCGCAGGTTGGAGCCGAAGGCCGCCCGCCGCACCTGCTGGTAGAAGCCCTCGTCGATGCCCTCCCGCACCAGGCGGCCGGCCTCCTTCTGGATTTCCGCCGCCACGCTTCCTGCGTCCTTGCTGTCGCCGCCGGCGTAGAGGTAGGCCACGCCCGGCAGCATCTCGAAGGCCCCGCCGAAGCTGGTGTTGATCAGCCCCTGGCCGTACAGCCGCAGGTACAGGGGGCTGGAGTCCCCCAGCAGGATGTCGCAGGCCATGTCGCCCAGCAGCGACAGGCGCATATAGTCCTCCCCGTCCTCCGCAGGCCGGCACTTGAATCCCGTCAGGAACTGGGGGCAGGAGACCTCCATGGCAAGGCTGGTCTCCTTCTCCGCCACGGCCTCCGGCTCGCTGCCGTAGTCCCGGGGGATCACCGCGCCGCCCTCCCTGGGCAGAACGCGCCTTGCAAGGTCCGCCACATGGATGGGATCCACGTCCCCCACCACCGTCAGGATCATGTTGGAGGGCGTGTAAAACGCCTTGTGGCAGTCGTACAGGGTCTCCGCCGTGATGTGGGAGATGCTCTCCACCGTTCCGGCGATGGAGGTCCGGGCGGTGCTGTTCTGGTACAGGGCCTTCATCATCCGGGTGTAGATCTGCCAGTCGGGGTTGTCCTCGATCATGCGGATCTCCTGGCCGATGATGCCCTGCTCCTTGGCCACGCTCTCGTCGGTGAAGTAGGGGATGGACACGAAGGACAGCAGAATCTCCAGATTCTCCTCAAAGTGGCCGGTGGAGTCGAAGTAATAGCCCGTCATGGCATTGGAGGTAAAGGCGTTGGGCTCCGCGCCGTTTTTCGCCAGCTCCTGAAGGGCGTTGCCCTCTTTGGTGTCGAACATCTTGTGCTCCAGATAGTGGGCGATGCCCGCCGGGGTGTCCAGCCATTTGCCGTCCAGGCGGAAGCGGGTGTCCATGCCGCCGTAGCGGGTGGCGAAAAAGGCGTATTTCTTGGCGTAGCCGTGCTTGGGCACCACGCAGATCTGCAGGCCGTTGGGCAGAACCTCCCGGTGGACAGACTCGCCGATGCGCTCGTAAAAGCTCTGTTTCATTCCGCCGCCTCCTTTCCCCGCAGGAAGTACACCGTGTCCAGCTTCACGGTGCTCATGGCCTCAAGGATGCGCGCAGGCGTCACGCCGCGCACCTGCTCCGCCAGATCCTCCGGCGTCTCGGACTGGCCGGTGGCCGCCTGGCCC
Organism: Oscillospiraceae bacterium; assembly: GCA_030524605.1. Lineage (GTDB taxonomy): Bacteria > Bacillota > Clostridia > Oscillospirales > Oscillospiraceae > Oscillibacter. The sequence continues at coordinate 4,485 of JAUNGH010000182.1, forward strand.
AGGTAGAAGTTCTCCAGCTTGCCCTGGGAGTCCCCCATGGAGGCGTAGGCGTTCAGCAG
>JAUNGH010000183.1 GCA_030524605.1 Oscillospiraceae bacterium
GACAACAAGCCCTACGTCAACCGCAAGGTGCGGGAGATCTTCCGCGCCCTGGAGTTCGAGAAGAACTACACCAAGGCGGATATCCTGGAGCTGTATCTGAACTTCATCTATCTCGGCGAGGGGTGCTACGGCGTGCAGACGGCGGCGGAGCACTATTTCGGCAAGGATGTCAGCGAGCTGGACGTGGCGGAGTGCGCGTCCCTGATCGCCATCACCAACAACCCGTCCCTGTACGGCCCGATGTATGACGTGACCTACACCCAGGAGGACGGCACCACCATCACGCCCAGGGAACTGAACAAGAAGCGGCAGGAGAACATCCTGAAAAAGATGTCTGAGGTCAAGGGCCCCGCGACCCTGGCGGATATCGGCAGCGACCCGGATACCTGGGACACCTATATCACCGAGGCGGAGAAGGAGGCCTATCAGGCCGAGGTTTTGCAGTTTACCGACGGCGACACCACCGCCGAGGAGCTGGTGGAGCAGGCCAACGGCGGCATTGAGATCAACTCCTGGTTTGTGGATCAGGTCATCTGGGATGTCTCCGCCGATCTGGCGAAGGCGTTGGACATTGAGGAGAAACAGGCCCGCGTCCTGATCAACAACAGCGGTTACCACATTTACACCACGCTGGATCCGGAGATCCAGAAGATCGCCGAGTCGGTCTATGAGGACCGCAGCAATCTGGACATCACCTCCCGCAACGGGCAGCAGCTCCAGTCCGGCATTACCGTTTTGGATCCCTACACCGGCGACATCGCGGCCATTGTCGGCAAGGTGGGCGAAAAGATGGAAAATCTGGGCTTCAGCTGCGCCACGGCCAAGCGGCAGGTGGGCTCCTCCATCAAGCCCCTGACGGTGTATGCCCCGGCTATTGACGCCGGCGTGGTGACCCCCGGCACCACCTTTGACAACTATCCCGTCCGGCTTTTGAACAATAACCCGTGGCCGAAGAACTCCCCCAACACCTATACCGGCTGGACCACGGTGCAGGAGGGTATCAGGCGGTCCATCAACACCATCGCGGTGCAGACGGTGGAGGCCCTGGGCGTGGAGGCGTCCTATACCTTCGCCACGGAGAATCTGGAGCTGGGCCTGGTGGAGGCGGATATTGCCGTCAGCCCGCTGGGCATGGGCGGATTGACCTATGGCCTGAGCACCGTGGAGATGGCGGCGGCCTACGCCACCTTCGCCAACGGCGGCATCTACAATTCTCCCAGGACCTATGTGCGGGTCACCAAGGTGGATGCCGACGGAAATGAGACCGTGGTGCTGGAGAATGAGAGCGAGAGCCACGTCGCCATGAAGGAGAGCACCGCCTACCTGATGAACAAGATGCTCAAAACCGTGGTCAGCTCCGGCACCGGCACCTCCGCCAGCTTCAGCGGCATGACCATTGCCGGCAAGACGGGCACCACCACCGACAACAAGGACCGCTATTTCGTGGGCTACACGCCCTACTACGTGGCGGCGGTGTGGACGGGCTATGAGACCCCGGAGGTCATCAGCACCGGCACCACCAATCCGGCTATCACCATGTGGAAAAAAGTCATGCAGAAGATCCATGAGGACCTTCCCAACAAGGACTTTGACGTTCCCTCCACCGGCGTGGAGAACATCCAGGTCTGTGCGGACAGCGGCCTGCTGGCGACAGACGCCTGCCGGGCGGATCTCCGGGGCACCCGGGTGATCAGCGTCACCGTGGAGAAGGGTACGGCCCCCACGGAGGAGTGCACGCTCCACACGCTGGTGGACTACTGCACGGAGGGCCAGTGCCTGGCCACGGAGTCCTGCCCCGCAGGCTCCGTGAAGCAGGTGGGCGTTCTGGACTATGTGCGTGAGAATTACGGCCCCGGCATCACAGCCACGGATGATCCCTATCTGCTGATCAACATGAAGAAGGCTATCGGCCTGGAACCCACCGTGGCGGAGGACGGCTCGGAGAGCTATCCGGATGTCATCGGCTGTCCCACCCACGCGGGCCTGCCGCTGGAGGACCCGGAGGATCCGGACGATCCGGCTATGGACCCCAGCGACCCCAACTACAGCCCGCCGGACCCCAACGAAGGCGGCGAAGGCGGTGGGGCGGAGGATAATCCCCCAACGCCCGCCGAGCCCGGCGAGCCGGACCCCACTGATCCCACCGGCGGCTTTGGAGACGCCGGAGGAGACTGGTGGACCGGCTTCTGGGGCAACCAGTGAACGGAATAAAAACGCGCCGGGAGCGAAAGCTCCCGGCGCGTTTTCGTTTGATCAGTCTGTCAGCTTTGCACAGTCGGCGGGGCGTCCGGAGAGCATCTCCAGCCCGTGGGCCAGGGCGGGGAGGACGGCCTCCAGATTCTCCCTGGCGGCCTTGGGGGAGCCGGGGAGGTTGAGGATCAGCGTCCCCTTTCGGATGCCAGCCTGGGCCCGGGACAGCATGGCGCGGTTTGTCACCTGCATGGAGGCGTAGCGCATGGCCTCCGGGATCCCCGGCGTCAGGCGGTCGCAGACTGCCAGCGTGGCCTCCGGCGTCACGTCCCGGGGGGCGAAGCCGGTGCCGCCGGTGGTCACCAGCAGCTCCGCCTCGCCGCTGTCGGCGATGGCCTTCAGCATCTCTTCGATCTGTGCCTGCTCATCCGGCACCATGGCGGTGCGGATGACCTCGTACCCGGCGTTTCTCAGCAGCTCCGCCACCAGCGGCCCGCCCGCGTCGGGGCGCTCGCCCCGGAAGCTGCGGTCACTGACGGTCAAAACAGCGGCGTGATACATGGTGATCTCCTCCTTATTTCAGCAGCAAGAGGTCCCGCGGAGCGATGGAGACCGTGAGTTCGCTTTTGTCCGTCGCCGCCTGCCAGGCGGCCTTGTCCAGCTCCATCCGCAGCAGCGGCCCGCCCGGCGCGGCCCCCACAGGCCGCAGCAGCACAATGGTGGAGAACACATCCTCCACCACCCGCGCCACCGTGCAGGGGAAGGCGTTCTCCGTGTCTGGCTCCGCGAAGCGGACGTGGTGCGCCCGAATGCCGATGCGGCGGACCTCCGGGGGCACCGGAACGCCGCAGTTCAGCGTGATATCCCAGTCCGGCAGGAACACGGAATCGCCCCGGGGCCGGGCGTCGGCGTAGTTCTTGCAGCCGGAGAGGCGGGCCGCCGCCTCGGTGTCGGGGCAGCGGAACAGGTCGTCCAGCGTCTGGACGGGCTGGGACTGCCCCCGGTCCAGCACGCACACCCGCTGGCAGCTGCGGAACACCTCGCCCCGGTCGTGGGAGACCCACAAAACGGTGCCGGGGAACTGCTCCAGCGTCTCCATCAGCTCCAGCTCCAACTGGTATTTCAGGTAGCTGTCCAGGGCGGAGAAGGGCTCGTCCAGCAAAATGGCCTTGGGCTCCGACGCCAGGATGCGGGCCAGGGCGGTCCGCTGCTGCTGGCCGCCGGAGATCTGCCAGGGCTTCTTCTCCGCCACGTCCTCCAGCTGGAACTGGCGGAGCTTTTCCTCCGCGACACTCCGGCGCCTGCTCCGGTCCCGCACGCCCACGGAGATGTTCTGCCGGACGGTCATGTTGGGGAACAGGGCGTACTGCTGGAACAGGTATCCCACCTTTCGCTTCTGGGGCGGCAGGTCGATTTTTGCGGCGCTGTCAAACAGGGTGACGCCGTCCAGCACGATCCGCCCCTCGTCCGGCGTCAGGATGCCCGCAATGCACCGCAGCGTCACGGACTTGCCGCAGCCGGAGGCCCCCAGCAGGGCCAGGCGCTCGTTCTCCGCCTGGAACTGCACGTCCAGACGGAAGTTGCCCAGGCGCTTTTTGATATCCACGGAAATGGCCATCAGCGTCCGCCTCCTTTCCGGCTCTGCCGCTGGCGGGTCTCCAGCAGGTTCACCGTCAGCAGAAACACGGCGGAGATCGCCACGTTGACCAGCACCCAGCGGAGAGCCCCGGCGTCGTCGTTGGTCCGCCACAGCTGATAGACGGTGGTGGAGATGGTGGCGGTGCGGCCGGGGGTGTAGCCCGCTACCATGGAGGTGGCGCCGTATTCGCCCAGCGCCCGGGCGAAGGCCAGCACGCTGCCCGCCAGGATCCCCTGGCGGCAGCAGGGCATCCTCACCCGCCAGAACACCCAGGTGTTGGAGCGGCCCAGGGTCCGTCCGGCGTCCGCCAGATTCTGGTCGAAGCTCTCAAACGCGCCCCGGGCGGTGCGGTACATCAGGGGAAAGGCCACCACCACGGTGGCAAAGATGGCGGACCACCAGGTCATCACCAATTTGACGCCGAAGGTCTCCAGCACCCACAGGCCCAGGGGCCGCTTCGGCCCCAGCAGCACCAGCAGAAGCCAGCCCACGACGGTGGGCGGCAGCACCAGCGGCAGCGTCAGCACCACGTCCAGCACGCCCTTCGCCAGCCGGGGCAGCTTGGCGATGTAATAGGCGGCCAGCAGCCCCAGAAAAAAGACGGCCACCGTGGAAATGGCGGCGATTCTTAATGAATTATAGAGGGGATACCAATCCAAAGAGCGTCACCTCCGGGATAAATTCAGGGAGAA
>JAUNGH010000004.1 GCA_030524605.1 Oscillospiraceae bacterium
ACGTTGCGCCGGAGTCCCTGGCCCGGGAGTTCATCGGCGGCAGCACCTACGACAACCACTGAGCATACGGCTATCTCGTATCTTTTATCTCTTATCTCTTATCTGAAAAAACGGGGAGGATCAGTCATGAACGAAAAATTGGCAGAGCTGCTGGACACCGTCCAGAAAACCGCCGTCCAGGCCGCCGATGTGGCCTCCGACGCGGCCTACGGCGTGGGGAAGAAGGCCGGGGAGCTGCTGTCCGTCGCCAAGCTGCGCATCCGCGCCGCCACGGTGGAGGGCTCCGTGAACGAGGCCATGATGGAGCTGGGCGAAATGCTGTATGCCACCCACACCGGCGACCCCACCGACTCCGAGACCCTGCTGGAAAAGCTCCGGGAGATCGACGGGCTGAAGGCGGAACTGGCCGCCCTGAACGCCCAGATCGGCCGGGAGCAGGAGGCCCGGACCTGCGCCACCTGCGGTGCTGCCGTGCAGGACGGCGACGCCTTCTGCCGGGAGTGCGGCGGGAAGCTGTGATGGAAGCCTATACCTACGAGCAGTACCGGGAGAGCGCCGCGGCCCTGGAGACCCGGCTGGGCAGCTTCCGGCCCCGGGTTTTGCTGATCCTGGGCTCCGGCCTGGGGGCGCTGGGGGACGAGGTGGAGGATCCCATCGTGGTCCCCTACGGGGACGTGCCCCACATGAAGCGCTCCACCGCCCCGGATCATAAGGGGCAGTTTGTCTTCGGCCGTCTCGCCGGACAGGACGCGGCGGTGATGCAGGGGCGGCTCCACACCTACGAGGGCTGGTCCTTCGCGGACGTGGGCTATCCCGTCCGGGTGCTGCGGCTGCTGGGGGCGGAGACACTGGTCGTCACCAACGCCGCCGGTGCGGTGAATACCGCCTTTGCCCCCGGAGACATCATGCTGATCACCGACCACATCAAGCTCTTTGGGGAAAGCCCCCTGTGCGGGCCCAATATCGGGAAGTTCGGCCCCCGGTTCCCGGACATGAGCCATATCTACACCCCGGCCCTCCGGGACGCCGCCCGGCAGGCCGCCGGGGCGCTGGGCATCCCTTTGCGGGAGGGCGTCTACATGTACTTCCCCGGCCCCCAGTACGAGACCCCCGCCGAGGTGCGGCTGGCCCGGACACTGGGCGCCGACGCGGTGGGCATGTCCACCGTGCCGGAGGCCATCGTGGCCGCCCACTGCGGCATGGACGTGCTGGGCTTCACGCTCTGCACCAACATGGCGGCGGGGGTGCTGGACCGGCCTCTGGACGGGGACGAAGTCATCGCCGCCGCAGCGGCGGCGGGGCCCAGGTTCACAGCCCTGGTAAAAGCGTGTTTGGAGAGGGTATAAAGCGCCGCGCCGGGCAATAACAATGAATGAAGGCCCCCTTGCGCATCTTTAGTGTAAATGCGAGGTAATCGCCCCATGTCGAATCAGAAAAAGCAATCCTTTTTAGGCGGCGCCGCCATCCTGGCGGCGGCTGTGGCCATCGTCAAGGTCATCGGCGCGTTTTACAAGTTCCCCCTGAACAACATCCTGGGCGGCGAGGGGAAGGCCTATTTCAACACGGCCTATTACATTTATAACGTCCTGCTGACCATCTCCACCGCCGGCCTGCCCCTGGCGATCTCCAAGCTCACCAGCCAGGCCCACGCCCAGGGACGGGAGAACGAAAAGCGGAAGATCTTCCGCACGGCCATCCTCCTGTTCTTCTGCCTGGGGACCGCAGGCTCCCTCTTTATGTACTTCCAGGCGGAGGGGCTGGCGGAATTTCTGGAGAACAGCCTGGCCCACCAGGCGGTCCGGGCGCTGGCCCCCGCCGTGTTCTGCGTGTGCCTGCTGGCCTGCATGCGGGGCTATACCCAGGGCCAGGGCAACATGACGCCCACCGCCGTCTCCCAGGTGCTGGAGGCGCTGTGCAAGCTGGGCATCGGCCTGCCTCTGGCCTGGTATCTCCTGCGGGCGGGCAGGAGCCTGGAGATGGGAGCCGCAGGCGCCATCTTCGGCGTGACCATCGGCACCGTGCTGTCCATGGTGTTTTTGATCGGGTATCTGATGACCCACCGGAACCGGACGCCCTCGCTGGACGTTCCCTCCGGCAGCGGGGCGCTGCTGCGGCAGATCCTGGTCATCGGCATTCCCATCACCCTCAGCAACTCCGCCATGAGCATCATCAACCTGATCGACACAAAGATCGTCATGGGCCAGCTGCAAAACGCCCTGCTGCTGTCGGAGAAGGAGGCGGCCACGCTGAACGGCCAGTACGGCATGGCCATGGATATGCCCAATATGGTGGCGTCCTTCGTCTACCCCGTCACCATGAGCCTGATCCCCTTCGCGGCGGCGGCCCTGGCAAAGGGCGACCACGCGGGGGCCGACCGCATCGTCTCCTCCGCCTTCCGGCTCATCGCCATCCTGGCCCTGCCGGCGGGCATCGGGCTCTCCGTGCTGTCCACGCCCATCATGGTGCTGGTGCTGCCCGCCCAGTATGAGGACGCCCTGGCGGCGGGGCCCCACCTGCGGATCCTGGGCATCGCCCTGATCTTCATCTGCCTGATGATTCTGACCAATGCCATTCTGCAGACCTACGGCAAGGAGAAGCTGCCCATTTTCACCGTGGTGGCCGGCGGCGTCACCAAGATCGTCATGAATTACGTCCTGGTGGGGAATCCTGATATCAACATCCACGGCGCGCCCATCTCCACCCTGTGCTGCTATCTGGTCATCGTGGGGCTGAACCTGTTCTTCGTCTGGAAGTACTCGCCGGAGAAGCCCCGCTACATCCGGCTCTTTGCCAGGCCCGTCCTGGCCTCCGCCCTCATGGGCGGCGCGGCCTGGGCGGTGTACGGCTTCGCGGACCGGGCCCTCAGCGGACATTCCGTCTATATGGCCAACGCCGCGGCCACGCTGTGCGGCATCCTGGCAGGTGTGGCGGTGTACGCCGTCCTGGTGGTGGCCCTGCGGATCCTGCGGGCGGAGGACGTGCGCTCCATCCCCCACGGCCAACGGCTTATTAAACTTCTGCACTTAAAATGAGGAGCGGGGCCGCCTGCCGGCCCCTTTCCTTTAAAAAATCCTGAAAGATCAAGGGTTTTCCAACGAAATTTCTTGCAAAGGCGGACAATGTATGGTAGATTTTCAATGTAAGCCCCGCTACGGCTGGGAGGACTTTCTGGAGATTATGCGGCTCCTCCGCTCCCCCGGCGGCTGTCCCTGGGATGCGGAGCAGACCCACGGCTCCATTCGCCGCAACTTTCTGGAGGAGACCTACGAGGCCCTGGATGCCATCGACCACGACGACCCCCACGCTATGTGCGAGGAGCTGGGGGATATTTTGATGCAGGTGGCCTTCCACGTCCAGATTGAGACGGAGCGGGGCCGCTTTACCATGGACGACGTGGTGGACGGCGTGGCCCAGAAGCTGGTGTACCGCCATCCCCATGTGTTCGGCGGCTCCATGCAGGCCGACACCAGCGAACAGGTCCTGGTGAACTGGGAGGTCCTGAAACGCAAGGAAAAGGGCCAGCGCACCACCGCCGACGCCATTGAGGCCGTGCCCCACACCCTGCCCGCCCTGTGGCGGGCGGAGAAGATCGTCGGCAAGACCGCCAAGGCGGGCTTCAACTGGAACAGCATCGACGGCGCTCTGGACAAGCTGGAAGAGGAGGTCCGGGAGCTGCGGGAGGCCGTGGAGGCCGGCAGAGCCGCGGACGCGCCCCACGGCGTCCGGGAGGAAGTGGGCGACACCCTGTTCATCACAAGCAAGATCGCCCAGATGTCCGGCGTGGACCCGGAGGATGCCCTCCACCGCGCCTGCGACAAGTTCGATGCGCGCTTCCGCCGCGTGGAGGAGGCGGCGGACAAGCCCCTCTCCGCGTACAGCCTGGCGGAGCTGACGGCCCTTTGGGAGGCCGCCAAACAAGAGGAGTCTTAACACGCTGTCGCGTTAAGAGATAAATATTGCACAAATGATTTTATAGGAGGATATGACCCATGAACAAAGCTGAACTGATCAATGCCGTTGCTGCTTCCGCCGAGGTTTCCAAGAAGGATGCCGAGGCCGTTATCTCCGCCACCCTGGACGCCATCACCGACGCTCTGAAGGAAGGCGAGAAGGTGCAGCTGGTGGGCTTTGGTTCTTTCGAGGTGAAGAAGCGCGCCGCCCGCATCGGCCGCAATCCCAAGACCAAGGAGTCCATTGAGATTCCCGCCTCCGTCGTGCCTGTGTTCAAGGCCGGCAAGGCGCTGAAGGACGCGGTCGGGAAGTAAAGAGGGGGCTGCGCCCCCTTTACGCTCCGGCAGAGCTGCGGCCTGCCGCTGCCGTTCCCTTGCGCGCCGGATGCCCGCTGCGGCGGAAATGATTTGCATTTCTTCTTTTGCCGGAGGCAAAAGAACCTGGGAAAGCGGAGGCTTTCCCAGGCCCCTTTTCCTGACGCCTGCGGGCGCGGGTGGGGAACTGACGTGAGATCGGACTGCCGGCACGAATGTGCCGGCAGTCCTTGTTTGGAGGAATCCCATGCGTTTGGATAAGTATTTGAAGGTCTCAAGGCTCATCAAGCGGCGGACTGTGGCCAACGAGGCATGTGACAACGGACTTGTCACCGTCAACGGCAAGCCCGCCCGGGCGTCCTACGATGTGAAGGTGGGGGATCAGATCTCCCTGCGTTTCGGTGTCCGCACCGTGACGGTGGAGGTGCTGTCCGTCCAGGAGACGGTGAAGCAGGCCGACGCCGCGGCTCTTTACAAAGAAATCGGACGGTAAGTCATATTCCCCCCTCCCCCGCCATATCCTTTGGACAGGGGGAGGGACGAGAAGATGAACGATTACAACACCATGCCGCAGGCGGCCCACCGGCTGGAGCTCATCGGGCGGGAGCGCCTGACGGTCTCCGGCGTGGAGGACGTGGACCGCTTTGACGAGACCGGCATCGTCATGTCCACCTCGGCGGGGACCCTGGTCGTCACCGGAGAGGACCTGCACATCGGCAAGCTGTCTCTGGACGGCGGCGAGCTGCATGTGGACGGCCGCATCGACTCCGTGACCTATGAGGACGAGGGCCCGGCCCGCGGCGGCTTTTTCAGCCGCCTGTTCGGATAAGCATGGGGAACCAGGTCTCCCAGCAGCTGCTGATGTTCGGCCAGTCCATCCTGCTGGGGCTGTCCGCCGGGGTGCTGTACGATCTGCTGCGCCCCTTCCGGCTGCGCCTGCCCCGCTTCACCGCCGCGCTGGACACGGCCTACTGCCTGACTGTGGGAGCCGCCGCCTTCCTCTTTCTCCTGCGGCGGGGAGAGGGGGAACTGCGGGGTTTCGCGGTGCTGGGGGCGGTGGGCGGCGCGGTGCTGTTCTTCTGTGCCTTTTCCCAAATGCTGCGCCCGGTGTGGGACTTTTGGGCGGACACCCTGGCCTACTTGGTATATTTGTTGTCTTTTCCGCTGCTTTGGATCAAAAATTTTTGCAAAAAAACGGCCCGGCGCGGAAAAAATCTCTTTTATTTTGCGCGAAAATGCTATACAATAAGAAAAACCGGGAATGGACAGACATTCCACAAGGGGGGCGGCAGACATGGCAAAGAAGGAACGCGCGGCAAAAAAGCCCCTCCCCAGGGCCGGTCTGCTGACCAAAGTCGTGATTCTGGCGCTGCTGGCGGCCATCGGCTGGCAGCTGTACAGCCTGCGGGACCAGGTGGAGAGCGCCCGGGCGGAGCGGGACCGGTACGCCGCCCAGGTGGAGGAGCAGCAGCGGGAGAACGACGCGCTGAAGGCGGACATCGCCGAGGGCGTCACCCCCGAAAAGATCGAGGAGATCGCCAGGGATGAGTTGGGACTTGTCACCCCCGGCGAATATGTGATCTACGATACGAGCAACTGAACGGTGCCGGGCGACGAGGGAGCCGCAAAACGGTCTCCCCCGCCGGACTGCACCGCTCTTATTTTTGAAAAACGCAGCGCAGCCGCGCCGGGGGTCCGGCGCAAATTATGGGAAGGAGAAACAAAATAGGGTATGGAGCCTCAGGTTGGGAGTATTTTGGAAGGCAGGGTGACCAGCATCACCAAATTCGGCGCGTTCGTCGCACTGGAGGGCGGCAGGTCCGGACTGGTACATATCTCGGAGATCGCCAACACCTTCGTCAACGACGTGCATGATTTCCTGCAGGAGGGACAGACCGTCAAGGTCCTGGTCCTGTCCACGGAAAACGGAAAGATCAATCTCTCCATCAAAAAGGCTCTGCCGCCGGAGCAGCGCCCCGCGCCCCGGGCGCCCCGTCCTGCCGGCGCGTCTGCGCCCCGTCCGGCGCCGCGCCCCGGCCAGTCCCGGCCCTTTGCCCGGGCGTCCCAGCAGCCCATCCCCCCCTCCGGGGACCAGTCCTTTGAGGACAAGCTCAAGCAGTTCCTCAGCTCCTCCGAGGGCAAGATGGCCGATCTGAACCGCAGCATCGACGGCAAGCGGGGCGGCGGCCGCAGAAGAAGATAATACAGGCGGGAGACTGTCCTTACGGACGGTCTCCCCTTTTTGCATGCGCCCGGCGGCGGATAAAAAGGAGCCGCCCGGCGGATACGCCGTGCGGCCCAAGCGGGTGGGATATTGGAAAGCTTCCTGGATCATAATAGCATTTTCCAGCAGGATTTGTAAATAGGAGCTTTTGTCGCCTGAGGACTTCTTTTGGCGAAAGGCGTCACCCTTGAACAATTTGTAAAATCCGCCGGGTTTTCCCTATGCAAATACAAATATGTGTGCTATACTATACAAAAGAGGGGATCCCCTCCCTCTTCCACACGAAAGGAGCGATCTCGATGAAGTATACCTATGCCTGCAAGAAGGTCTCCCTGAACGACTCCATCAAGGACTATGCCGAGAAGAAGATTTCCAAGCTGGAGCGGTACTTCCGGGAGGAGGACACCACCGCCTTTGTGACGTTTTCCGTGGAGAAGGACCACCTGTGCACGGTGGAGGTCACCATCCGCGGCGGCGGCACGCTGCTCCGGGCCCAGACGGAAGCCCCGGATGGCGATATGCGCGGCGCTATCGACGCCGCGGTGGGCTATATCGAGCGCCAGATCCTGAAGAACAAGACCCGCCTGGCCAAGCGCCTGCGGAGCGAGGGCTTCCCCCCGCCCGCCCCCTCCAGCGACTTTGAGGTGGCCGAGGAGAAGGAGTTCAACATCGTCCGCACCAAGCGCTTCGCGGTGAAGCCCATGAGCCCGGAGGAGGCCATCCTGCAGATGAACCTGCTGAACCACGACTTCTTCGTGTTCCGCAGCAGCGAGGACGACAGCCTGTGCATCGTCTATCAGCGCAAAAACGGCGGCTATGGCCTGATCGTTACCGACGAGGAGGAATAATCATCAAGCGGGAGGCCGGTTCCGGTCTCCCGCTTTCCTGTGCCGGGGGCTTGTCTTTTCCCACGGCCTTTGCTATACTGTGGAGGTCTCTTTCAAAACAAAATCAGTGAAGGAATGTATCAAACCCATGAAAATGATCTTTTTGGTGGACGGCGACAACAACATCGGCACCGGCCTGAAGGGCATCGACATGCTCTCCGGGGAGGACGCCGTTCTGGTCTTTTATCAGAAAAGCGGCCTGGCGCTGAGCAAGATCCAAAAGCTCTGCGCCGGGACGAAGGCGGACGTCCAGTATGTGGAGAGCGTCCGGGGCGGCAAGAACTCCATCGACTTCCAGATCATCACGGAACTGGGCGTGCTGGTGGGCAAGCGGGAGGCGGATTACGCCTACGTCATCAGCCAGGACAAGGGCTACGCGGCGTCCATCGACGCCCTGCGGGCCCGGTATGCCGACGCCTTTCAGGAGGTGGCCCTGCGCCCCTCCATTGAGGACTGCCTGCATCTGCCCTTCGTGCTGAAGGCGGAAAGCCGCCAGGACCTGCAAAACGCCCTGGTGAAGGAGTACGGCGCCGCCCAGGGCGGCGCGCTGTACAACCATCTGAAGGCTGTCTTCCAGGCGCCCGAGTCCGCCGCCGAGCCGGAAAAGGCGGCGAAGACCGCCCGCCCCCGGCGGAATTCCCGCCGCAAAAAGCCCGCCGCGGAAAAGGCCTCCGAATAAGTGACGGCACGCCCCGGAGCACATGCTCGCCGGGGCGTGCTTTCTCATGTGCCGGCGGAGAGGCCCGCCTTCCCTTCGCCCGAATTCGACAGGATTCAACAAAATCCTTGTTTTTGCCCCGGCTTTTTGATATCCTATTGGTGCCGCAGGCAGGGTTTTCCTCGGTTTGACCGGGCCCCCGCCGCAAATGCTACACCCAGCGTCTTTGGCGCGGGAAAGGAGAGTTTCATGGAGCCGGAACAGAACCAATTGGCGTCCCTGTTTCCAAGCGTCGCCGCCCAGCTGCGGGGCGCGCTGAGCAATCTCCATATGGCCGCTGCCCAGCTGGCCCCCGCCGACGCCAGAGAGCGGGACCCGGCGCTGGACGCCAAGGCCGCGCTGATGGACCAGAGCTACTATCAGGTGCTGCGGCTGGTGAGCAGCCTTTCGGCGGCGGAGCAGCTTCTGGACGACCGGCCCCTGGCTCTTCAGGACCGGGACCTGGTGGATCTGGTGGGGGAACTGTGCGAAAAGGCGGCGGCGCTGGCGCCGCTGCGGGGGCTGGAGCTGCGCTTCGTCTGCGCTCTGGAGCGCCACGTCTGCGCGGTGTCGCCCGACGATCTGGAGCGTCTGCTGTACCACCTCCTGTCCAACGCTTTTAAATTCACGCCCGCTGGCGGCACCGTCACGGTAGAGCTGCGGGTGGTCAAAAAGCAGGTCCTTCTCTCCGTCACGGATACCGGCTGCGGCATTGCGGAGGAGCGGCTCCCCACGCTGTTTGACCGCTACCTCCACGCCGGGCAGATGGATCCGCCCCCCCACGGTTTGGGCCTGGGCCTGCCCCTGTGCCGCCGCATCGCCGAGCGGCACGGCGGGACGCTGATGGCGGAATCCCATCCCGGCAGGGGCAGTCGCTTCACCCTCTCCCTGCCGGACAGGCAGGTGGGCGGCGGGGTGTCCGACGTGCCCTTCGACTATGCCGGCGGCTTCAACCGGACGCTGCTGGCTCTGGCGGACGCGCTGCCCGCCGAGGCGTTTCTTCTGCGGAGTCAGGACTGATTTTTGGCCGTGAGCATGCTCACGGCCAAAGTTTTTCTTTCCATTCCCCGCCGGATGCGCTACAATAGCAGTATTGTTGAGATAGGAGGACTGTGATGGCGCGGATCTGTGTTGCCATGAGCGGCGGCGTGGACAGCGCGGGCGCCGCGCTGCTGCTGCAAAGAGCGGGGCACGATGTCTCCGGCGTCACCCTGCGGCTGCACCCCTACAAGGACCGCCCCGGCCTGTGCGGCTCGGCGGAGGATATCGAGACGGCGAAGGCCGTGGCGGCCGCCATCGGCATCCCCCACACGGTTTTGGACCTGAGCGAGTTGTTTCGGACCGCCGTGATGGACAAATTCGTCGCTGAATACGTCCGCGGCCGCACGCCCAACCCCTGCATCGACTGCAACCGGGAAATCAAGTTCGGCGCGCTGCTGGACTGGGCCCTGGACCATGGGGCCGGCGCCATCGCCACCGGCCACTACGCCCGCGTTGCCTATGATGAGGCAGCGGGCCGCTGGCTGCTGCTGCGGGGGCGGGATCGCCGTAAGGACCAGAGCTACGTGCTCTACCAGCTGACCCAGCGCCAGCTGGCCCATCTGCTGCTGCCGGTTGGAACGTACGAAAAGCCCGCCCTGCGGGCCATGGCGGCGGAGGCGGGCCTGGGGAATGCCGATAAGGCGGACAGCCAGGACATCTGCTTTGTCCCCGACGGCGACTATATGTCGTTCCTGCGGCGGTACGGCGGCGTGGAGCCGGTGCCCGGGGACTTTGTTGATGAGACGGGCCGCGTCCTGGGGCGGCACCGGGGGCTGGAGCGGTACACCACCGGCCAGCGGAAGGGCCTGGGCATCAGCGCCGGCGCGCCGCTGTACGTGGTGCGGAAGGACCTGGGGGCGGGAACCGTCGTGCTGGGACCGGACAGCGCCCTCTATACCCGGGAGCTGACGGCGGACGGCGTCAACTGGATTTCCATCCCGGAGCCGTCCGGCCCCATGGCGGTCACGGCCAAGACCCGGTACAGCCAGAGGGAGGCCGCCGCCACGGTGGAGCCGCTGCCGGACGGCCGCATCTGTGTGGTGTTTCAGGAGCCCCAGCGGGCCGTCACGGCAGGACAGGCAGTGGTGCTGTACGACGGGGAGAGGGTCGTGGGCGGCGGCACCATCTGCGGCTGAATACGCGAAAGGGCGCCGCAGCCGCGGCGCCCTGCTATGTTATCGGTCGCTGGCAAGCCAGCCGTCCTGAAAGATCAGGTCGTCCACGTCACCGATATTGGCCGTCTGAACGCGCACAGTGGTATCCTCCTTTGCATTTGGGTTTCTCTCAGTATATGGGGCACGGCGGGAAAAATTGCACGATAAAAGGCAATCCGCAGAATATGTCGAAAGATTTTTGGCCTTTTTTTGCCCCTGCCCTTGACAGGATAGGGTGGTTTGTGGTATTCTAACCAATGCCGACAAGCTGCCGGTGTGGTGGAATTGGTAGACACAGGGGACTTAAAATCCCCCGGTAGCGATACTGTACCGGTTCGAGTCCGGTCACCGGCACCACAAAATAAGATATCGCGGAGTAGAGCAGTTGGTAGCTCGTCGGGCTCATAACCCGGAGGTCGCAGGTTCAAGTCCTGTCTCCGCAACCATAAAAAGGGGCTGATTCAAAGAGAATCGGCCTCTTTTTTCTGACTTTTTGAGCAAATTAAATTTCGGGAGAATTCGGAAAATTCAACTTTATTTCAACACACTTCCAAAAATCAAATGATTTAGAAATAGGCGGCTGATTTCATCTGCCTATTTTTAAATAAAGAGCTGTAAGAAAAGAGCAATCGCATAAGCTTTCCTGAAAAATTCTTGGCCGGAGCGGCGACCAGAAATGACAGTATTCAAATGCGTTTTTACGGAACCATAGATGTGGTTTATTTCTGTTTTAAATATGATAAAGTAGAAATCAATGCATTTTGGAAGTACATTGAGAAAAATTTTCCCAGCAATGGATCCAGAGACCTACTGTATTGGACCTAGGAGGCGCTTGGAGGCACACCGATACTGGGATTACCATTGATTTCTCTCTGCCCGTTTTTGGAGGGGTTCCCTGGCCCTATAGTGAACGCAGCTAATAAGCAGGCCCCATATAAAGCGCAAAAATTATAACTGGAGATAGCCAAGTCTATTTTTCTGAAGCCGTCTCGGCTAATTGATAAAAGCCCTGCATCATGTGTAGCGGATCTTTTTGGCTTCATCCCCCCCGATGCAGACAGAGGACAAGTGGCGGCCCTCTCCTATTTGCCGAAAAATAAAGCTGTAAGGCGTTTTAATATAGTGCAATATTGCTGGTTTTTTGACAGATGGCTTGACAATTCTGCTAAATTTTGCCCATTGTCCATAAAAACATATTGACATTTTTACCTAAGCTTGTTATATAAAGAATAAGAAAAACATTTTTGTTTTAACAAAATGTGAGAACGTTCTTACATAAATGAAGAGGTTTAAATGTCTGCGACGATTCTTGATGTTGCTAAACTTAGCGGGTATTCCAAAGCGACAGTTTCACGCGCTTTTGTAAATCCGGAGCGTGTCTCGAAGCAAGCAAAAGAGAAAATTTATTGGGCTGCGAACAGGCTGAATTATACGCCGAACGCTATTGCACAGGCCATGGTTCGTAAAAGAACACACAATATTGGCTTTGTTATCTATGAAAAACAGTACGCAGTCGTTACGAATCCTTTTTACTCAACAATTTTTGAAAGTGTTCTACAGACCTGTAGTCAAAAGGGATATAGTCTCTTTATTTCATCAGACCGCGGGCTGCGGTTGCCAAACGGTCAGCTTTATATCAAAAAACAGCTGGATGGCATTATTCTTGCTGGGCAATCAGACGAACAGATGGTGCTGGATATACAGCGGCAGGGGATGCCGGTTGTTCTGTTGAACAACGTTATGGATATAGACAATCTCGTTTGTGTAAGCGCAGATCAATATAACGGCGCATTGATGGCCATGCAGCATCTGCTGGATTGCGGCCATCGGCATATTGGATTGCTTGCCGGCAAATTCTCACCACATGTATATGCTGAACGAAATAAAGGGTATTATGATGCGCTTTTGAAAGCTGGTATCCCGATAGACAAGCGGGATATTCGGATTGTTGAACCCACAATTGAGCAGGCGATTGAAGGGGCCAATTCTTTGCTGGATCTTCCGGTCCCCCCTACCGCATTATATTGTACGAGTGACGTTGTCGGTGTCGGTGCAATTAAAGCCGCGCTCCGCCGAGGACTCCGGGTTCCGGAGAATGTTGCCATCGTCGGGTTCGACGATGATCAAAATAGTTGTATCGTGGAACCGGAACTGACAACGATTCATATTCAAAAAGCTGCCATGGGCCGGATTTCCGCAGAGAAGCTTATTGCACAAATTGAAGGTGAATTGCCCAAAAAAGAGATTATCCGGACATCGGTTGAACTGCTGGTCCGCCGCAGCACATAAACCCTGAGGTCTGTTCTCGCATTTACAACGAAACGATGACAATTGAAATTTTTCAAAGATTCAGGGCAAGCGTCAGACTAAAAACTGTCTCACGTATCTGATGAATTGATTTTAATGTACAGGTATGAAAAGGGCGATAGCTCAGGTGGTTCTTGTTCAATTTTTATAAGCAAATTTGAGAACGTTCTTATAACGGCAATTTTAATAGAGCAGGCGCCGAGGCAATGCCACAGAAAGATCAGGAGTAAATGGCTGCCTTTATTCCTATCTCCCATGCAGATGCTTTTATGTACGACTGCTCAATAAAATTACAATGAAAAAATCTTTATTTTTTTGAAAAAAATGAGAACGTTCTTAATTGCAAAAAATGAAAGAAATTTAAATTTTTAATATATTTTTCGGAAAACCCTGGATGATATTTTGCTTTCCGATTGATATAAAGACCGCAAGGAAAACACACGAATATGGAGGAAAAGGAAATGGAAACAGAAAAAAAGCGGGTTCTTGTTGTAAGCGCCCATGCGGTTGATTTCGTATGGAGAGCCGGCGGCACAATTGCGCAGTATGCAAAGAATGATCATGCAGTGAAGATCATTGATATCACACTGGGGCAAAGAGGTGAGTCAGAAAGCCTCTGGAAGAGCCGCCACGGCATCACTGTGGAAGAGGTGATGTAAATCTGCCCGTTGGAATGGTTTGGGGGGGCTGACGCATGGATTATTCGATTTTATCTTTGTATACTGCAGGACTTGCGAACGTTCTACAGTGGGAAACCCTTATCATGCTGCTTCTCGGCACGGTAGCCGGTGTTATCTTTGGCAGCATCCCCGGACTGTCCGGCACCATGGCGCTTGCAGTGATGACTCCGCTCACTTATGGAATGGGCGTTGGTCCGTCTTTCGGGTTGCTGCTTGGCGTCTTTTGCGGGGCTTGTTATGGCGGCTCGATCAGCGCAATTACATCCAGTATTCCTGGAACGCCCGCAGCTATGATGACCGTTATGGACGGTTATCCGCTGGCCCAGCAGGGAAATGCCGGCTTGGCTATCGGCACCGCTACAATTGCATCGGTTATGGGCGGCCTTATCAGCACAGTGATTCTCTCCTTCACCGTATTCCCGCTGGCGAAGGCGGCGCTTAAATTCAGTGCGCAGGAGTATTTCGCTCTTGCACTGATCGGTCTGTCGATCATCGCAGCTCTTTCGGAGAAATCCATTATCCGGGGACTGATCGGCGGTGTTTTGGGTCTGCTGCTTGCCACAATCGGCGCTGACCCGCTGCGCGGCACACTGCGGTTTACTTTTGGCAACTTTTATTTGATCGAAGGTCTCCAGCAGGTTCCGGTTTTAATCGGTTTCTTTGGATTGGTTAACTGCTTTGAAATGATTGAGAAAAAGGCCGAGGAACTTGTGGTTGTCAAAGAAATCGGCCGTATTTTCCCGACATGGAAGGAATTTAAATCCATCGTCCCCACCATCATCCGCGGCTCATTTATTGGTACGATTATTGGTGCAATTCCCGCCGCCGGCGGTTCCATTGCCTGCATTATCAGCTATGGCTTGGAAAAAAGCATTTCAAAGCATCCCGAGACCTTTGGCAAGGGAGAGCTCCGCGGAGTTGCTGCCCCCGAATCCGCCAACAACGGTGTTACCGGCGGTGCAATGATCCCGATGCTGGCGCTGGGCGTTCCGGGCGACGGTGCCACCGCGATTCTGCTCAGCGCCCTGATTTTAAAGGGCCTGAATGCCGGTCCCACATTGTTTACAGAGCACGTGGACGTCGTATCTTCGATTTACATTCTGTTGCTGCTTGCAAATATTTTCTTCTTTTTCCTTGGCATTTTTGGCGGTGCAAAGGTTATCAGCCGCATCATTACGGTGCCGAGACAGTATCTGGCGCCGCTGCTGTTTATGTTCTGTATGATCGGGTGCTATGCCTGCCGTTCTGCGGCATTTGATATGTGGACCCTGGTTGTCATCGGCATCTGCGGTTATATTTTTAAGAAGTTAGACATCTCCTCTGCGCCGATTGTCTTGGGCTTTGTTCTTGGAAATCTTTTTGAGCAGGGATTCCGAAGAGGAATGATGCTTTCAAAAGGCAACTTCCTGGAGTTCTTTACCCGCCCGATTTCGGGAACCTGTATTGCACTTGCCGTTCTGATTGTCCTGATGCCTTCCATTATCAAGGTAATCACTAAGAAAAGAACCACAAAATCATAAACCAATTTTACAGATTAGGGATGGACTAAATGATTCTTGATTTGTTAGAAAACAGAAAATACTATGATGCACTCGGCCCGCGTTTTCAAGCGGCGTTCGATTACCTGACTGCGGTGGATGTAAAAACCTTGGTGCCGGGCAAATATGACATTATCCCAGGCGAGGTCTACGTCAACATTATGGCATATGACCTTGAACAGGATTTTGACTGCAGGCTGGAATCTCATCTGAAGTATGCGGACATCCAATGCATCTTGGCTGGCAGGGAAATCGTTGGATATGTGCCTATCGGCTGTGCTTCCCAGGCCACCCAATATAATGCGGAAAAAGATATCCTTTTTTATGACGGCACATATCAAACGATGAGTCTGTCCGAGGGAATGTTTGTCGTCTTTTTCCCGTGGGATGTCCACAAGGCCAAGATGGCACCGCCAAAGGGTGGAAAGGTCATAAAGGCTGTTGTTAAGGTACTGGTAGAATAAAAGGAAAGAGAGAGGTTTTTTGTTGTGTCTGCAATAGGATTTAGAATCAAAAAGGGGTTTGAGCGGCCGGACAGGAAACTGGTGGATGCCTTTAAAGACCTGCCGGTGGCGAACATTGATGACTGTATGAACCGTACCGCATGCCTGGATTCCGGCATGAAGCCGTTCAATAAGATGCCTCTGCTTGGCACTGCATTCACTGTTCGCTGTACTGCCGGCGATAATCTGATGATGCATAAGGCGCTGGATATGGCGCAGCCCGGAGATATTATTGTGGTATCGAGCGAAATGAACCGGCTGCGCGCCTCTTGCGGCGAAATCATGGTGCGCTATGCGATGTCTCGCGGCATAGCCGGCTTCATTATCGACGGCTGTATCCGGGACTCGGATGAAATTGCTGAGATTGACTTTCCAGTCTACGCCAGAGGTGTCACACCGAACGGCCCCTACAAAAACGGCCCCGGTGAGATTGGCTTTCCGATTTCAATCGGCGGTGTTATCATTAACCCGGGCGATATCCTGGTTGGCGACGGCGATGGTGTTGTTGTTATTAAACCCGAAGATGCAGAATTGCTGGCTGAAGAAACCAGAAGGGTCACGGCAAGTGAGCGCAAGAGCCTTGAGGATATTGCTGCGGGCAGGGGTATGAACCGCGACTGGGTGGAAAAGGCTCTTTTAGCGAAAGGCTGCGTCTACGTTGATTAATTGACGTTCTATTGGAGTCATTGACAAAGCATCTACAGCGGTTCAGGCACACGGAAAACGAAAAGGCTGCGGGCGTATGATTTGTCACGCCAATGAATGATCTACTCAAAAAATTTATAATAAGGTGAACAGCATGAAAAACAGAGCAGCCGTTGTTGTCGAAGACGGCAGAATTGAAATCCAGGACTGGCCAATGCCAAAGATGGGTCCGGAAGACATCCTGGTAGAAATTAAAAGGGTTGGTATCTGCGGATCTGATATTCACTTGTTTGAAGACCATCTGCTGGCTGGTGCGCGGCCCTACAACCGTCATCCCTTTGTCTTAGGCCATGAATCCGCTGGTGTTGTGGTCAATGTGGGAGAAAAAGTCGCGGATTTTAAAATCGGTGATCGGGTTGCGCTCGAACCATCCGTCGCCTGCATGAAATGCGAATACTGCAAGTCCGGTCGTTATAATCTGTGCAAAGACATGGATATGATGGCGGCCTATCCATTTCACAGGGCGGCAATGCAGAACTATGTCGCCCATCCAGCTGCATTTTCATATAAGCTGCCTGATAATGTCAGCTTTGCTGAAGGTGCGCTGCTGGAACCTATGAATGTTGGTATGCATGCTGCAAAACGCGGCCAGGTCTGCAACGGCCAGTCCGTTCTTGTTATGGGCGCTGGCTGTATTGGTCTGATGACTGCCCTGTCCTGCCGGATTTTGGGGGTAACCGATATCACGGTTATCGATTTAATTGAAAACCGCCTCAATTTTATTAAAACCATCATTCCGGGCGTTAAGACTATCTGTTCCAAGGATATTGATCTCGTTACGGTCTTTAAGGAGCAGACGAACGGGCAAGGTGCTGATGTCGTTTTTGAAACTGCTGGCAGTCCGTTTACCCTTAAGGTGGCGCCGTTTGTCACCAAGCGTGGCGGTAAGATTGTTACGGTCGGCAATATTAAGGGCACGGTTGATTTCTCGTTCATTACGATCAATATGAACGAAATTGAACTCATTACTGTGTTTCGCTATTGCAACCTGTATCCGATGTGCATCGATGCGATTTCTTCGGGTAATATTGATTTCAGTTCTGTAGTCACTGAAACCTTTCCCCTGGAGCGGGTACAGGAAGCATTTGAGACTGCAATCAACGAAAAAGAACGCATTTTCAAAGTCATGATTGACATGGAGCAATCCGGCCAGAGTTAACGGATCACACATATTCGCCAACTACATATCTTTGTTCGCGGTGACGCAGGTTCTGAACAGACGCTCCTGGGAAATGCGGACGCGCGGAAGGTTTTCTATCTGTGGTACAGAATATGGCGGAAGGCACGGCCTTTTGACTGCACAACCGCCCGCAGCAAAATGCGGAGGACATGAAAATGCAGAATTGGAGCGCGCCAAAGAGAGGCTAAAAGCAGCTAAAAACACCAAAAGGGACAATAAAGCGTCAAAAAGCTTAGAATCTTCTCATAATTCGGAGGCCGCAGGTTTAAGTTCCGTCTCCGTAACTACCCCCCTGATTTCGCAAGAAATCAGGGGGCTGCATTTCGGACACGGCCCGGTTCAAAAGGCCTGCTCACATTACCGCCCGGAGCAGGCGGCAGATGTCCGCCAGGGTCCGCCGGTAATTTGCGGCGCTCTGGGACGCGCTCTCCGCCAGGGATTTGGCCTCCCGGTTGATGCTGAACATCGCGGTCACGCCAAGGCCGTAGGCCGCCTCGGCGCTTTCACCGATCCCGCCCACGATGGCCACCAGCGGAACGCCGGCGGCCCGGGTCCGGCGGGCGACGCCGGAGATGACCTTGCCGCGAAGGCTCTGGCTGTCGATGCGGCCCTCGCCGGTGATGACCAGATCGGCGCCCCGCAGGTGCGCGTCAAAATCCACGGTGTCCAGCACCGCTTCGATGCCGGAGCGCAGCTCCGCCTCCAGAAATGCCATGCAGCCCGCGCCCAGCCCCCCTGCGGCGCCTGCGCCGGGGATTTCTGCGAAGGAGCGGCCCAACTCCCGGACAAACACGCCGTCCAGCGCCCGCAGCTGGCTGTCCAGCAGCCGGACCATCGCCGGATCCGCGCCCTTTTGGGGCGCAAAAACGCAGGCGGCGCCGGCGGGGCCGTACAGAGGATTGTCCACGTCGCACATGACGGTGAGGCGGATCCCTTCCAGCAGCTTCCGCGTCCCGGCGGCGTCGAAGCGCCGGATCCGGCTCAGGGTTCCGCCCACCGGGACGAAGGACGCGCCGGTTTCATCATAAAAGCGCGTTCCAAGCGCAGCGGCGCAGCCGCAGCCGCCGTCGTTGGTGGCGCTGCCGCCGATGCCCAGCAGGATCTCTCTGCACCCGCTCTCCACGGCGTGGCGGATCAGCTGGCCCACGCCGTAAGTGGTGGCGGCAGAGGGGTCCCCGTGCCCGCCCGCCAGAGGCAGCCCGGCGGCGGCCGCCATTTCGATCACCGCCAGCTTGCCCTTCCGGGCATAGGCCGCCCGGACCGGCCGGCCAAAGGGGCCCTGCACGGTGACGGCCACAGGCGCGGCCCCGAGGGCCTCCAGAAAGCAGTCTGCCGTGCCTTCTCCCCCGTCGGCCACCGGGATGGCGACTACCTGGCACGCCGGGAAAAAGGCCGGGATCGTCTCTCCGGCGATCCGGCAGATCTCCGCGCTGGACAGCGTCCCCTTGAAGGAGTCGGAGATCACGATACATTTTTTCATGTGCACCACCGCCTTAACAGGGCCGCCGGGCCCTTTCTGTGATTCCAGCATACCAGTTTGCCGCCGGAATTTCCACCCCCGAAACACAAAAACGCCCGCCCGCGCCGTGCCGCCGGGCCTTGCGCCCCGCCGGAGACCGTGCTGCCATGAAAACGATGCAAAAATGATGGGAAATGGATGCAGAATGCAGCAGGAGGTGAAGGCTGTGAACAAGATCCTGATCGCGGAGGACGAGGCGTCTATCGCCAACCTGCTCCACCCTGCCCTGGAGGGGGCGGACTACCGCTGTGTCTGGGCGGCGGACGGCGCGGCTGCCGCCGACCTGCTGGAGACGGAGCCCTTCGACCTGGTGCTGCTGGATATCATGCTTCCCAAGGCCGACGGATACGAGGTGCTGGAGTACTGCGGGACCCTGGATGTGCCGGTGATCTTCCTCACCGCCAAGGGCAGCCTGGAGGACCGGGTGAAGGGCCTGCGGCTGGGGGCAGAGGACTATATCACCAAACCCTTTGAGCTGATGGAGCTGCTGGCCCGGGCGGAGACGGTGCTCCGCCGCTGCGGCAGAGCGGGGCGGGGGTTGTCCCTGCCGCCGGACATCGAGATCGACACCGCCAGCCGGGCGGTGAAACGGGCCGGACAGCCCGTGGCCCTGACGGCCAAGGAGTACGAACTCCTGCTGCTCTTCGTGCAAAACAAGAACATCGCCCTGTACCGGGACCGCATCTATGAGCGGGTGTGGGACGAGGAGTACCTGGGCGACAGCCGCACCGTGGTCCTCTATATCCGGCGGATGCGGAAAAAGCTGGGCCTGGAGCGCCGGCTGGTGGCGGTCTACAAGGTGGGATACCGGCTGGAGGTGTAGCGGATGCGGCTGTTTTGGAAGCTGTTTTGCAGCATGGCCATCGTTATATCCCTGGCCTGCTCCCTGGGCGGGTACATCCTGATCGACGCCCGGTTCCGCGTCTCCCTGGACCGGGAGGTGACGGCGGTCTATGAGGAAAACGACCTGCTGCGGTATACCCTGGCCCGGCGTCAGCGAACATCAGGCGGGCCTGGCGGTGGATATCGTGGATACCGCCTGCCAGCTTTTGGACAAAGCCCAGGAGGACACCCCCGTCCAGCAGTGGCTGATGGCCCATTGCGCGGAGTACGGCTTCATTCTCCGCTATCCCACCGGAAAGAGCGCGCTCACCGGCGTAAGCTACGAGCCCTGGCACTACCGCTATGTGGGCACGGAGACCGCCCGCGCAGGGACTTTGCCTGGAGGAATACCTGGCAGGCTAGGCGGGAGACGAAAAAACCGCCCCGCCGCCATTTTTCGTGTTGCATTTTCGGGAAGCATCTGTTATAATACCATCCAGACATGCGGCTGTAGTTCATTGGTAGAACGGCAGCTTCCCAAGCTGCATAGGGGGGTTCGATTCCCCTCAGCCGCTCCAGCTCAGAAATTCCCTGTTTGGCACGAATCCCCGCCATACGGCGAGGCTTCTTAGCCGGACAGGGAATTTTCTTCGCTTTCGGACGCGACCCGCTGCGCTGGGCTCGCGTCCGAGTGACGAGGCCGCATTCAAGATAGTATTTTTATCGCCTTGGTGCAGCTCAGAAAAAGCCCTAAGGCGATGAAAAGGCCTTAGGGCCTTTTCATACGCCGGACAGGCTCTTTCTTCGCTTCCGAACCGGATTCGCTTCGCTGGATTCCGGCTCGGTTTTGGTGCAAATTAAATAGTATTTTTACCGCCCTGATGTAGCTTAGAAAAAGCCCTGAGGCGAGGAGAAAAGCCTTAGGGCCTTTTCATACGCCGGACGGGCTCTTTCTTCGCTTCCAACCGCGATCCGCTTCGCTGGGTTCGCGGTTGGCGGACGAGGCGGCGAAAAAATAGTAAGTTTATCGCCTTGGTACAAAAAAGAGAGACACGCATAGCGTGTCTCTCTTTTTGGGGCCTTCCTGCTTTTGCCGCAGGCAAAAGTGGGCCGCTGCGGCGGGCTGATTGAAATCGTGCAGGGAAACCGCAAGGCTTCTTTGCACACATGTTTCCCTTCGAAAGCTATGGTTGAAAGCGCATTTTCAGCGCATTGGCACAGTTTGAAAAAGCCCCCGCGCCCCCTGATGGTTCAGGGCCGCGGGGGCTTTTGACCGCTTGATAAATGTGCAGGCCGC
This sequence comes from Oscillospiraceae bacterium, assembly GCA_030524605.1. Classification (GTDB taxonomy): domain Bacteria; phylum Bacillota; class Clostridia; order Oscillospirales; family Oscillospiraceae; genus Oscillibacter. The sequence goes on from JAUNGH010000004.1 coordinate 20,820, forward strand.
ACCGGCGGCTCAGATCAAATCGAACTGGACCGGCGTTGAAAACAGCCGCCGGGCTTCCGCCTGACCGGCCGCCTGTCCCAATGCCCACATCAGCTTGGTGACCACGGCTTCCGGCGTCATGTCGTGAGCCTCCAACACACCGGGAAGGGCTTTTGCCACCCGGCCCACCTCATAGATCGAGAGGTCGCTGCCCTCATGCTGCACCTGGGTGGAGAATACCGTAAGCCCTCCGGACCGGGTCCAGCGCTCCAGCCCCTTCAGCAGGCTTTTGTCCAGCGTGGGCAGGCCGCCCATGCCGAAGCCCTCGATGATCAGGCCGTTATAGCATGGGATGAGGAAATCAAAGATATCGCCGTTCATCCCCGGCAGCAGCCGCAGCAAAAACACCTTCTCATCCAGCTTGGTGTCAAACCGGGGAGGCTGGCGGTATGCGGGCTTGGGCAGGAAGGGGATCAGCTTCATGTCCCGGAATACCGCCGTTTCCGGATAGTCGATGCTGGAAAAGGCGTTGAAGCTCTTGCTGCGCACCTTTCTGGCCCGGGTGCCCAGAATCACCTTGCTGTCAAACACCAGTTGCACGCCCCAGGCCTGGTCGGAGCTGGCATAGAGAAACGCCCGCAGCAGATTGTTCCTGGCGTCCGTATCCCGGTTGTAGATGGATTTCTGGCTTCCGGTGAGCACGATGGGCTTGTCCGGGTTTTGGATCAGATAGCTGAGCGCGGCGGCGGTATAGGCCATGGTGTCCGTGCCGTGGGTAATGACGAAGCCGTCATAATCGCCGCAGCGCTCCCGGATCGCCTCCGCGATGCCGACCCACTGCCGGGGGCCGATATTGGTGGAATCCAGATGATACAGCTGCATGGTTTCCACCCGGCAGATCTCCGACAGCTCCGGCACAAAGGTCAGCAGCTCTTCGGAGCCGATGGCGGGAGACAGGCCGTTTTCACCGGGCTTGGAGGCAATGGTACCGCCGGTGGTCAGCAGCAATACTTTTTTCATATGACACATCCTTGTTGAAAACAGTTGGAGATAGATATTGCCAGCCATTAGCCTAAATGATCAGGATTGCTTTGTCAAGCGCGTTTCAGCCGTGTTTGCCTGCGGCAGACATGGGCTGCCGCTTGGCAGGCCGCCCTACATATATATGTTACATGAAAAAACAAATATACGAACGATTTGACGCGCGGGAAACCGGGGCGTTTTTGCCGCGTATTCCGCATATAAAAGGCTTTGATTCAAAAAATGCGGCATTTCGTGCCAAAACTGCCCGGAAACGGGAAAACCGGATTTTATGCACTGTTTTGTTACAGTCACGTTACAAAACGAAGTGATTTATTGACTTTTAAAACGGCGCCGTGGTATAGTTCATCATGCAGAACGGAGTACCGGATGGCCTGTCCCGGCATAGATACGGGGTCGGCTAGCCACTGTATGTGCGCCGGAAACGGCTGAACGCTGCCCCGCCTGCAAAAAATATGGCGGCTCTTCACCGCCAAATCTAAAAGGAGGAAAAACCATGAAGAAGTTCCTTTCTCTGGTGCTGGCCCTGGTTATGACCATGTCTCTGGTCACGATCAGCGCCGGTGCCAAGGACTTCACGGATGACGACAAGATCACCTACGAAGAAGCCGTCAACGTGATTTCCACCATCGGTGTGGTCGACGGTTATACCGACGGCAGCTTCAAGCCCACCGATACCCTGACCCGTGGCGCGGCCGCCAAGATCATCTGCAACCTGATCCTGGGCCCCACCACCGCCTCTGAGCTGCACGCGGACACCGCTCCCTACAAGGACGTGCCCACCTCCAACACCTTCGCCGGCTACATCGCCTACTGCGCGAAGGAAGGCATCATCTCCGGCTATGCTGACGGCACCTTCCGTCCCGCCGGCAGCCTGACCGGCTATGCCTTCATGAAGATGCTGCTGGGCGCTCTGGGCTATGACCAGGCCAACGAGGGCTACACCGGCCCCAACTGGTCCATCTCCGTCGCCAAGCGCGCGCTGGACATCGGCCTGAACAAGAGCCTGGAGGGCGAGTTCAACGGCGTCAAGGCTGTCAACCGTGAAGAGGCCTGCCTGTATGCCTTCAACACCCTGAAGGCCGACCTGGTTGAGTATGAGACCGTCATCTCCACCACCATCAACGGCCAGACCGTGAACGTTGGCAACTCCATCGCCAAGGCCCAGAAGTGGAACAACTCCGCTACCCGCATCAACAACATCAAGAACGACGACTACATCCAGTTCGCCGAGCAGTACTTCAACAAGCTGGTCCTGAACGACGGCACCGACGCCTTCGGCCGTCCCACCCGCGAGTGGGAGTTCAAGGGCGAGGACATTGGCGAGTATGTGAATACCGACCTGCTGAAGGCGACCTACACTGAGAAGGTCACCGGCAAGGATCTGTATGCGCTGCTGGGCAAGTCCACCATCGAGGACTACGATTTCGACATCTATGTTGACGGCGAGACCGAGAAGTCCGTCCTGGGCGACGCTTACTTCACCGACGGCAACCTGGTGAAGACCAACACCGAGAAGATCGGCGCCACCGGCAACGGTGTCACCACCGAGGTCTATGTGGATGTTGACGCCAAGGAAGTCACCATCGCCGTGATCAACACCTATCTGGCCATCGCTGACGATGACTACAACGAGAAGAAGGAAGAGGCTTCCTTCACCGTGTACAAGATCTCTGACGATGGTCACGCCGGCCAGTATGTCAAGACCAGCAAGAGCTCCGAGACCTTCAAGGTTTCCAACGACGACATCAACGTCGAGGATATCGCGGACGAGGATAAGGTCCTGGTGACCGTCGCCGACGGCGAGATCCAGACCATTGAGCCCGCCGAGACCCTGGACGAGGTCACCATCACCAAGTTTGTTGATGGCAAGAGCATCACCACCGACGGTACCGAGTACAAGTACGCCGACACCGCCATGTATGACGAGGATGTCCTGGACGAGTATGTTGACTCCAACATGAAGGACACCAGCTACAACGTGTTCCTGGACAAGAACGGCTACATGGTCGGCATTGAGATTGTCGAGGAAGCCAGCAAGTATCTGTTCCTGACCGGCATGGATACCAGCAACAGCAACCTGATCAACAAGACTGCTGACGCCAACGTCATCCTGCTGGACGGCACCATGGATACCGTCAAGGTCAACACCAGCAAGAGCGAGACCGATAATGGCCTGTCTCTGAACACCATTGCCGGCCCCATCATGAACACCTGGTGCACCTACACCGTTGATAAGAGCGGAGTGTACACCCTGACCCAGGTGGCCGATGACACTGCTTCCTTCGTGGATGCCGCCGGCAAGACCGACAAGGTCGGCCAGGGCAAGCAGACCGACGAGGCCAATGCCGCTGTTGACAAGAACCTGGTCACCATCGACAAGAAGCACGTCACTCTGAACGGTATTTCCACCACCGGCTTCGAGCGTGTCTATGGCAATGACTCCTCTGTGTACATCTCTGCCGAGACCGACCTGATTGCTGCCAAGATCGCACACAACGGCACGGTCAACCACGTTGTGATCAGCGGCGTCAGCTCTGTCAGCACCGGCGTTCAGACCACCAGCCTGGAGGCCTACAACGCTGCGGCTGTTCAGAACAGCGACAGCGATTACGCTACCGTTCCTCTGTACAACATCTCCAACGGCGTTTACACCCTATTCAAGGACAACGGCTATATCATCGCCACAATCGTGGTTGGTGAGGATGCCGGCGCTTCCACCAACTATGCCTACGTCATCAGCGACACCGGCAAGGCTGGTATGAACATGGAGGCCTATGATTCCACCGAGGACGAGTACACCTGGACCCGCGACGTGGTTGTCAACGGCGAGATCGTTGAGCTGACCGAGGTCGGCGACGGCACTCCCGAGATTCAGGACATGACCCGCGGCGGCTGGTACGAGGTGAAGTACCTGGCCGACGGCACCGTCCGCAGCGTTGATCCTGTTACTTTCGTGGATAATGCTCCCGAAAAGTTCGTCAGCAAGATCGAGCGTGTTGAGAAGTCTGTTGAGCGCTTTGACACCGTGATCCTGCACGAGGATCTGACTGTGGCCAACAACAACAGCACCTATGTGATCTCTGTTAAGGGCAACACCCTGCAGGTCGATACCACCACTGCTGTTCTGTCCCGCGGCTTCGCTGTGGCCCCCACTGCCAAGATCGCTCTGGTGCAGGATGTTGAGGTCATTAAGGACGGCGTTGTGACCAAGATCAAGACCATGGACGAGACCTATGAGTACGACAACGGCGTCAAGGGTCTGGAGAAGGCCATTAAGGACCTGAACGACAACGAGAACTTCAACGGCTACCTGAGCGCCGTGTTCGAGGATGGCGTGGCCACCAGCGTGGTCATTTGGGACCAGTCCCGTTCTCAGGTTGACACCGGCAACCAGGGCGGCGTCAACGGCTACAAGGTGATTGCCGGCTCCGCCGCTTACATGTACACCGACGCTGAGATCTACACCGGCGACGAGGCTTGGAACGCCGCCAAGGCGATCAATGTCCTGGCCGACAAGATCCGCAACGACGGTTACGCTGTTGCCAACGTGCGTGCTGGTACTGTCTCTGGCTCTCTGACCTATGAGGATCGGAGCGGCACTGAGATCACAGTGGTTGTGGATCAGACCAACCGCGTCTTCAAGATCAAGTCCGCCACTCTGAGCGATGCAGAGAACGTCACCTGCAGCGAGACCTACGTCCAGAATGGCGATGTCGTGACCTTCACCATCACCAACAAGAGCGGCAACGCGATCGTCGGCACTTACACTTCCGGTACTTGCAACATCGGTACTGTGACCGATGTCACCGGCCGTGATGGTATCAAGGCTCTGGTTCTGACTGTCGCCGTGTCTGGAGTTACCGCCGACGCTGATGTCGCTCTGACCATCGGCTACTGAAAAGTTAGCGAATATCCCTGGTGATATTTGAAGACAGAAGAAAGGTCCCCGGGCTTAGGCCCGGGGACCTTTTGCTGTTATTTCGCGTCCTCTGCGTAAAAGGCGATGACTTCATAGAGCTTGCCGGTCTCGTCCATCTGGTAATTGACATAGGATGAGGAGATGCTCACCAACGAGCCGTTCCAGGTCAAAGTTGCGCCGAGAATGGCCATGTCCCAATTGACGGTCGGACTGATACAGGCGGCCATTGCGCTTGCCCCTGTGGCAAAGAGCAGGGCGGTGTCGCCTTTGATTATAAAAAAGACGGGTTTTTTCTGAAATTGCACGGTGGTTGGTTTGGAGGGAACATCGCTGCGGGAGCCGCCGGCCCCTGTGTAGCTGGTAACGGCGATTGAGCAGTTGCCCTTGGCCGCCAGCGCCGCCGCCAGGGCGGCCAGCTGCCCGCCCTGCCCTGTCAGCGCGGCGTCCAGCCTGGCATTGTCGGCATTGAAATCCTCCATCATGATGCGGTCGGTGGGGTCCCACTGGTTCAGTTGGTAATTTTCTGTCTGTTTCATACGGCCCTCCTGTAAAGTGTCAATGATGAGTTGCATAGTTGTAACATATAAAAACCATCCGCGCCCCCTTTTTGCCTGCTTCCGTGCAAGGCCGAAAAAAAATCCCCTCCGCCAGACAGCGGAGAGGGATTGCTTGACAAATCCGGAAAGTATGGTATCATAAAAACAGAAAGGGCAAAGCCGATCAGCGGTTCAGCCCTGAAAGCTACAGATTTCTAACAAGAAACCGTCACTTGCCAGAGTGGCGGTTTCCGCGTTTCTTCACAACAATCGTCACCGTGAAGGCTCCGATATGTAATGTAATACGCATGGCCTCACCCCCTTCCGGGTGGTGTGGCTGAAGCCGCCAACCGTAATGACTATGCCCTTTCCGGCCCCTGACGGGGCATCTTTATTATATAAATACCCGCCACATTTGTCAAATGCCGCCGAGGGCTCCGAGCCATTCGGGATGGGCCGCTTGACAAATCCGGAAAGTGTGATATCATAAAAGCGGAAAGGGCAAAGCCGATCAGCGGTTCAGCCCGAGTTGAAACAATTTACTAGGAATGCCTAGAAAACCGTCACTTGCCCGAGTGGCGGTTTTCACGTTTCTTTACAACAATCGTCACCGTAAAGGCTCCGATATGTAATGTAATACGCATAGGTCTCACCTCCCTTCCGGGAGTGTAACCGAACCGCCAACCGTAATGACTATGCCCTTTCCGCCCCCTGACGGGGCATCTTTATCATACAAACTCCCTGTACATTTGTCAAGCGGCGGCAGATTTTCACGGAGCGGCCCGGGCGCTTCTGAAACAGGAACTTGCCGTTACTCCCGTTATGGAGTATCATGAATCCACCACATATTTTAAGGAGGATCACCCTTATGAAGATCGTTGCCATCAACGGAAGCCCCCGGAAAAACGGCAACACCGCCCTGCTGCTGGAAGCCGTGCGCAAGGAGGTCGAGGCCGCAGGCGTGGAGTTTCAAGTATTTCAGCCCGGCCCCAACGTCCGCCCCTGCATGGCCTGCTACCACTGCCTGGATACCGGCAGCCTCCGCTGCGTCCGCAATGACGACGGCGTCAACGATATCATCGCCGCCTGTACCGAGGCCGACGGCATCCTGCTGGCCTCCCCTGTCTACCATGCCGGTATCGCCGGTGGCATGAAGTGCGTCATTGACCGCCTGATGCTGGCCGCGGGCTGCGGCGTAAACCAGTTCCACCACAAGGTGGGCGGCGCGCTGTGCACCCTCCGCCGCTCCGGCGGCACGGAGACTTACCACCAGCTGCTCTCCGCCATGGACTGCATGGAGATGGTCATCGTCACCTCCGACTACTGGGGCGTGGTCCACGGCGCCGAGCCCGGCGAGATCCTGCAGGACACCGAGGGCATGGAGGTGGCCAAAAAGCTGGGGCGCAACATGGCCTGGATGGTGAAGGTACTGGCGGAGAGCAAGGTGCCAGTCCCTGAGACCGGCGCCCGGCCTATGACGAACTTCATCAGATAAAGGTTTCGGCCGCCCTTTGAATAGGGCGGCCGGGGTGCGGGGGCGAGGCCCCTGCAAAAAAAGCTGCCGCTTTTCAAGCGTTGCTTTGAGGAAACCCATATAGGGGCGGCTGTCAGCCGGCCGCAGGCGCATGCTGTGCGTCTCCCCGGTTTTTCCTGTGTCAACGCTCAAAAGCGGCGGCTTTTCGCCGTTTATCCCTTCAGGATATCCGTATTCCGGTATTGGATGGCTTCGGCGAGGTGTACGGCGCCGATGTCCCCGCTGCCGTCCAGGTCTGCGATGGTCCGGGCCACCCGCAGGATGCGGTCGTGGGACCGGGCCGTCAAACCCATGCGGGCAAAGGCGTTTTTCATCAGGGCCTCTCCGGCGCTGTCCAGGCGGCAGAACTCCGCGATCTGGGCCGGGGCCATGTGCGCGTTGCAGGCCGTGTCCGTCCCATGAAAACGCTTGGCCTGGATGGCACGGGCCGTGTCCACCCGGCGCTTGACCTCAGCAGAGGTTTCCGGCGTCTCCTTGCGGCGCATGGCCTCATACTCCACAGAGGGGACGTTCACATGCAGGTCGATGCGGTCCAGCAGGGGGCCGGAAATCTTTTCAACATACCGTTCCACCTCCCGGTCGGAGCAGGCGCACCTTCCGGATGGATGCCCCCGCCAGCCGCAGCGGCAGGGATTCATGGCGCACACCAACTGGAACCGGGCGGGCAGGTGCAGCGTGCCGCCCGCGCGGGCCACCGTCACCTCGCCGTCCTCCAGGGGCTGGCGCATGGCCTCCAGAACGTCCCGGCGGAACTCCGGCAGCTCGTCCAGAAACAGCACGCCGTTGTGGGCCAAGGACATCTCTCCGGGCCGCATGGAGGGGCCGCCGCCCGCCAGGGCCGCAGCCGAGGCCGTGTGATGGGGGCTGCGGAAGGGCCGCCGGGTCAGCAGAGGACGACCGGGGTCCGCCAGCCCCGCTACGGACCAGATGGCGGAGACCGCCAGCGCCTCCTCCCGGCTCATGTCCGGCAGAATGGAGGGCAGGCGCTTTGCCAGCATGGACTTGCCCGCGCCGGGAGAGCCGATCAGCAGCAGATTGTGGCCGCCCGCCGCCGCCACCTCCAGGGCCCGCTTGACGTTTTCCTGGCCCATGACGTCCCGCAGGTCCGGCAGGGCGGCGGTGTCCGCCCCCGGCGTCCACGCCTGGGCAGGGGCCAGGGGCGTTTCGCCCTTCAAATGGGCCGCCAGCGCCTTGACATCGGGGACGCCGTACACCGTCAGCCCCTCCGCCAGGGTGGCCTCGGCGGCGTTTTCCGCCGGGACGAACAGCTGACGGATGCCCGCCTCCCGGGCAGCCATGGCCATGGGCAGCACGCCCGTCACGCCCCGCAGGGCGCCGGTCAGGGACAGCTCCCCCAAAAAGGCCGCGTCCGGCGGCAGAGGCGGCAGGCTGCCGCTTGCCGCAAGGATTCCCACGAAAATGGGCAGGTCGTAGACCGTGCCCGCCTTTTTCTGGCCGGCGGGGGCCAGATTGACGGTGATGCGGCTGACGGGGAACTTGGCGCCGCAGTTTTTCACCGCCGCCCGGACCCGCTCCCGGGCCTCCCGCACGGCGGCATCGGGCAGGCCCACCACATCGAAGGCGGGCAGACCGCCGGAGAGAAAGCACTCGGCCCGCACCTCGTACCCGCTGATGCCGCTGAGTCCCAAGGACCGTACCGTAACTACCATAAAAACGCCGCCCTCCGCATAAACTGAAGTGCGGGCGGACAGGCCGCCGCACCGGATTGCACAAAACCGGGAAACGTGCTGTATTTTCACAAAAAGTCTACCATAAAACGGCGAAAGATGGAAGCGGGACTTGAAAAAATGCCCAAAAAAACAGGGAGGTTTTGTTTCATCCGCAGAAAAGGAAAAAATTTGTGCAAAAAATAACAAGCCGCCGGTTTACAGGCGGAATCACTCGTGATATAATGAGGACGCATGAGAATTCGGGGGAGAGAGACCGAATTTCGTGTTTTGGTAAGCTTGCTGCCGCGGGGCAGCACATTTATAGGAGGTAAGAGTTTATGGCAAGAAAGTTCAAGTCCATGGACGGTAACAATGCCGCTGCATATGTCAGCTACGCGTTTACCGAAGTGGCGGGCATCTATCCGATCACCCCGTCCTCTCCCATGGCAGACTTGGTCGACCAGTGGGCCGCCGCTGGTCAGAAGAACATCTTCGGCACCACCGTCAAGGTGTGTGAGATGCAGTCCGAGGCGGGCGCCTCCGGCACCGTCCACGGCTCTCTGGCCGCCGGCGCGATGACCACCACCTACACGGCTTCCCAGGGCCTGCTGCTGATGATCCCCAACATGTACAAGATCGCCGGCGAGCTGCTGCCCTGCGTGTTCCACGTGTCTGCCCGTACCGTTTCCACCCACGCGCTGAACATCTTCGGTGATCACTCCGACGTGATGGCCTGCCGCCAGACCGGCTTCGCCATGCTGTGCGAGAACGATCCCCAGGAGATCATGGACCTGGCTCCCGTGGCCCATCTGGCCGCCATTGAGGGCCGTGTTCCCTTCATCAACTTCTTCGACGGTTTCCGCACCTCTCACGAGATCCAGAAGGTCGCCGTGTGGGATTACGAGGACCTGAAGGAAATGACCGACATGGACGCTGTGGCCGCTTTCCGCAAGCACGCCCTGAACCCCGAGCGTCCCAACATGCGCGGCTCTCACGAGAACGGCGATATCTTCTTCCAGCACCGTGAGGCCTGCAACCCCTACTATGACGCTCTGCCCGATGTGGTGGAGAAGTACATGGGCAAGATCAACGAGAAGCTGGGCACCGACTACCAGCTGTTCAACTACTACGGCGCTCCCGACGCCGAGCGCGTCATCATCGCCATGGGCTCCATCTGCAACGTGGCCGAGGAGGTCATCGACTACATGACCGCCCAGGGCGAGAAGGTCGGCATGGTCAAGGTCCACCTGTACCGTCCCTTCAAGGCGGACAAGCTGATCGCCGCCATCCCTGCCACCTGCAAGAAGATCGCCGTTCTGGACCGCACCAAGGAGCCCGGCTCCCTGGGCGAGCCCCTGTACATGGACGTTGTCACCGCCCTGGCCAACGCCGGCAAGCACGACATCAAGGTCATCGGCGGCCGCTACGGTCTGGGCTCCAAGGATACGCCTCCCCGCAGCGTCTTCGCCGTGTATGACGAGCTGGCCAAGGGCGAGCCCAAGCGCCAGTTCACCATCGGCATCGTGGACGATGTCACCCACCTCAGCCTGGAGGAGAAGCCCGCGCCCCTGGTCGCCCCCGCCGGCACCATCGCCTGCAAGTTCTGGGGCCTGGGCGGCGACGGCACCGTCGGCGCCAACAAGAACTCCATCAAGATCATCGGCGACCACACCG
>JAUNGH010000184.1 GCA_030524605.1 Oscillospiraceae bacterium
GCGTGGGTCAGCACGTCGGCGTCGGAGTGGCCCAGGAGCCCCCGCTCCCAGGGGATGTCCACGCCGCCCAGGATCAGGCGGCGGCCCTCCGTCAGCCGGTGGACGTCATAGCCGTGTCCGATGCGCAGATTTGTCATCATCCGTTCTCCCTTGTCTGCAGGATCGCCTCCGCCAGGACCAGGTCCACCGGCGTGGTGATCTTCAAATTCTCCTCGTCGCCATCCACCAGGAAGACGACCTTGCCAAGCCGCTCCACTGCGGAGCAGTCGTCCGTGACGGGAACATCCTGTTCCACGGCGGACTGCAAAGCGGCCTTCAGCAGGCTGGCCTCAAAGACCTGGGGCGTCTGAACAGCCCGCAGGCTGCTGCGGTCCAGCGTCTGCTCCACCGCGCCGCCGTCCCGGACGGCTTTGATCGTGTCCTTGACGGGAACGGCGGGGGCCGCCGCACCGCAGCGGGCCGCGGCGGAAACCACGCGGTCGATCAGCTCCGGCGTCACCAGCGGGCGGGCGCCGTCCTGCACCGCAAGCAGCTCCGTCTCCGGAGATGCCTCCAGCGCGGCCAGCAGGACGGAGTGGGCGCGGCTCTCCCCGCCCCGGACCACCTTGGCGCACTTGGTGATGCCGTATGTATGGCACAGGCGGGAGATCTCCACCAGCTCCTCCTCCCGCGCGGCGACGACGATCTCGTCCACCTGCTGCGCCAGCTGGAGGGCCGTCAGCGTCCGCGCCAGCACCGGAACGCCGTCCAGCGGCTGCATCAGCTTGTTGACGCCCTCCATCCGGCTGGAGCTGCCGGCGGCGGCCACCAGCGCGGTACAGCGGGGGCGTCTGCTCTCCCGCATCTTTTTCAAAAATGGCAGCATTGTGAATCCCTCCCAGGAAGCCTGCTCACATAACGGTTACCTGCATGACGGCGCGGTCCAGGCGGGACTCCGCCTCCTGGTACGCGCAGTCCTCCGCCAGCACGATCTCGGAGACCATGATCTGTCTGGCGCTGTGGAGCATCTTGCGCTCCCCTGTGGAAAGGCCCTTCTGAAGGTCCCGGTACATCAGCATTTTGATCACCCGCGCCACCTCATAGAGATCGCCGCTTTTCAGGCGCAGCATATTCTCCTGATAGCGCTTGTTCCAATTGGTGTTCGACTCCACCGTCAGTGCGGGGATGGCGTCCAGCAGCGTTTCCGCCTCTGTCCGGGAGATGACGGACCGGATGCCGATCACCTGGGAATTGGCAATGGGGATCTTCAGCACCAGACCGCCCATGGGCATTTTGAAAACATAGTATTCCTTTGTAACGCCTGAGATCTTTTCCTGGACAATATCGTCGATAACGCCGGCGCCGTGCATCGGATGCACGACCAGATCCCCAATGCTGAACATGACACGTCCTTTCCTGTCCGCGCGGTCCCCGGTCCCCGCTTTTGTTTGTCACTTCCCCCAGATAATTTAATACAAATTTATTATAAGTCCTTCCTCCTTCGTTTACAAGCATTTTTCGAAAATTTTGCAACCATTTTTCCGAAAAAAGCACAGAAAAAAAGACGGACGGCCCAAAAGCCGCCCGTCAGGCAAGATATTTACTTTTTGTTGGAACGGCGCCAGATGTGCATTTTTTCCGCCGCTGCGATCAATTCCTCCCGGAACTGGGGATGGGCAATGGAGATAAGGCCCTCGGCCCGCTCCCAGGTGGACTTGCCCTTGGCGTTGAACTTGCCGTACTCCGTCACCAGCCAGTGGAGGTTGGTGCGGGTGCAGGTGGCGATGGAGCCCTCCAGCAGGGTGGGACGGATGCGGGAGTGCAGCTGGCCGGTCTTCTTGTCCTTCACCGTGGAGGAGCAGCAGATGAAGCTCTTGCCGCCCCGGGCGAGATACGCGCCCATGACGAAATCCTGCTGGCCGCCGGCACCGGAGATGTGGTGGGTGCCGGAGGACTCGGAGGACACCTGGCCGAACAGGTCGATATCCACCGCGCCGTTGATGGAGATGAAGTTGTCGATCTGAGACACCCGGGCGATGTCGTTCACATAGCTGACGGGGGCGGCCATGCACTCGGGGTTGTTGTTGATGAAGTCGTACAGCTTCTGGGAGCCGGCGGCGAAGGCGTAGGTCTGGCGGCCGCGGTCAAAGGGCTTGCACGCGCCGGTGATGCGGCCCGCCCTGGACATGTCCACAAAGGCGTCCACATACATCTCGGTGTGTACGCCCAGGTCCTTCAGGTCGGACTCGGCGATCATCATGCCGATGGCGTTGGGCATGGAGCCGATGCCCAGCTGCAGGCAGGCGCCGTTAGGGATCTCGGGCACCACCAGGTTTGCAACGGCCAGGTCCACCTCGGAGGGCTCGCCGGAGCCGCCCAGGGTCTCCATGGGGGGATTCTCGCCCTCCACGATCATGGCCACGTCGCTGATGTGGACGCAGTTTTCAAAGCCGCCCAGGCAGACGGGCATGTTCTTGTTGACCTCGACGATGATGGTCTTGGCGCACTCGCACACGGCCTTCAGGTGGGAGCCACCGGGGCCGAAGTTGAACCAGCCGTGCTCGTCCATGGGCGCGACCTGGAACATGGCCACATCCAGGGACCTGATGCAGTTGCGGTAATAGCCGGGCAGCTCGGAATAGCGCAGGGGGATATAATAGGAGAAGCCCTCGCTGATGGCCTTGCGCTCAATGCCGGACATGTGCCAGGAGTTCCAGGTGAAATGCTCCGCCGAGTTGGGCACGTCGAAGATCGCAGGGCGGCGAGTCAGGATACCGCCGCGGATATTCACGTCGGTCAGCTCCTCCATGCGTCCGGCCAGCGCCTTGTCCAGCGCGTTGGCGGTGCAGATGCTCCAGCCGTAATCCAGCCAGTCGCCGGACTTGACGACCTTGACCGCCTCGGCGGCGGAAGTCAGTTTCTGCTTGTACTCATCCTGGTAGCTCATAGTCATTCCTCCTGTATTCCCTCTATTGTTGTATGATGTCACAGCACCGTTGTCATACTTCGCATCGTCAAAATTATAGCATGCCCGGTTCCGGATTGCAATGAGAAACGTGAAAAAAATCACAAATTTTTTCAAAAAAGGGCAGACCCATGCGGGTCTGCCCCTCTGCAGACGGATATTACTCCTCGACGGGAGCCTCCTCCACGGGCTCCGCTGCGGCGGGAGCCAGCAGGGCGCGGATGGACAGGGAGATCTTCTTCTTCTCCTCGTCGATGGCGGTGATCTTGGCGTCCACCAGCTGACCTTCGGACAGGACGTCCTCGGGCTTGTCGATGCGGCGGTCCGCGATCTGGGAGATGTGGATCAGGCCGTCCACGCCGGGCACGACCTCGGCAAAGGCGCCGAAGGTCATCAGCTTGACGATGCGGACGTTGGCCACGTCGCCCACGCCGTACTTGTTCATGAACACGGTCCAGGGATCGACGCTGCGGTCCTTGACGCCCAGGGAGATCTTGCGCTTTTCAGCGTCGAAGGAGATGACGTACACATCCATGGTGTCACCGACCTTGCACACCTCGGAGGGGGTCTTGATACGGCTCCAGCTCAGCTCGGAGATATGTACCATGCCGTCCACGCCGCCGATGTCCACAAACACGCCGTAGCTGGTCATGGACTTCACGGTGCCGGTGTAGTGCTTGCCGGCCTCGATGTTGTTCCAAACCTCCTCCTGGGCGGCCTTGCGGGCCTCGTCGGACACGGAGCGGATGGAACCCACCACGCGGCGGCGGGCACGGTTGACCTCGGTGATGCGCAGCTGGACCTTCTGGCCCTTCATAGTGGACAGGTCCGCGCCGCGGGGCTGGCCGCTCTGGGAGGCGGGCACAAACACCCGCACGCCCTTGACGGACACCACGATGCCGCCCTTGTTCTCCTCGGTGACGGTGCCCTCCAGCACGGTCTTCTCCTCAACGGCAGTCTCGATGTTCTCCCACACCTTGACGGCGTCCAGGCGCTTCTTGGAGAGCTCGGCGTAGCCCTCCACGTCGTTGACGCGGACGATGTAGGTCTCGATCTCGTCGCCGATCTTCACGATATCCTCGGGCTTGGCGCTGGGATCGTCGCTGAGCTCGCTCAGCTTGATATAAGCGGCCTGCTTGGCGCCCACGTCCACCTGGACCTCGGTGGGCGTGATGGCCGTGACGATGCCGGTGACCTTCTCCCCTGTATTTAAAGTTTTGAAAGACTGATTCAGTAATTCCTCGAAGGACTCCTCTTTGCCCTCGGCCGCTCTGATTTCTTCGCTCATCGTTGCATATACCTCCTTAATGATGCCCGCAGGCGTGGAGGCACCGGCCGTAAGGCCCGCAACAGAACAACCAATGAAAGAATCCGGCGATAGCTCGTCCGCGTTCTCGATCTGGAGGACCCGGGGGCATCTCTTCAGGCAAATTTCCGTCAAATGTTTGGTGTTGGCGCTTTTACGGTCTCCCACCACGACCATCACGTCCACCTTGCCGGCGATATCCGCCGCCTCGGTCTGACGCTTATA
>JAUNGH010000185.1 GCA_030524605.1 Oscillospiraceae bacterium
CACAGCGCCAGCCCCACCGCCAGCAGCGCCGCCAGGGCCACCGGCTGCATGGCCTGGAGCACCAGCAGCCACACGGAGTACTGGGTGTCCGACAGCCGCAGCACGGAGCCGTCACGGAGCCGCAGGGCGTAGTACACCGTTTTCTGGGCCAGGGTGTCGGAGTACCGGGCGGCGGTGCCCCGCCCCAGCAGCAGGGCGGTGCGGATTTCCTCCCGTCCGGCGTGGTTTTCCATGGCGGCGGGGTCCTCCCGGTTGTCAAAGAGCACCGTGCCGTCGGCGGCCACCCAGGTGATGCGGCTGTCCGCCGGCAGGCCGGATGTCAGATAATCCATCCCCTCCCGCTCCACGCCGCAGGCAATATACGCGGCGCTCCGGGCCAGCTCCGCCGCCAGCCGCTCCTGGAAGTACCCGTGGAGCACGCCCACCACCAGCACAAGGCCCGTCAGCAGCACCGCCAGGGAGACCGCCAGAACGGCCCGGAAAATACGTTTCGTCATGAGACTCCTCAGCTTTCCCGGCCGATCTTGTAGCCGTAGCCCCGGACGGTCTCGATGTAGGCTCCCGCCTCCCCCAGCTTCTGGCGCAGAGTGCGGACGTGGACGTCCACCGTACGGCTCTCGCCGGTAAAGGCATAGCCCCACACGTCCTCAATGAGCCGCTCCCGGGAGAGGACCTGTCCCCTGCTCTTCAGCAGCAGGCACAAAACCTCGAACTCCTTCTGGGTCAGCAGCACCTCCCTGCCGTCCACCGTCACGGTGTGGCGGCCGGGATCCACCGTCAAAACGCCGCAGCGGTAGACGTCCGTCTCCACCGTTGTCCGCCGCAGCAGCGCCCGGATGCGGGAGAGCAGTTCCAGCATGCCGAAGGGCTTGGCCACATAGTCGTCCGCCCCGGCGTCCAGGCCCAGCACCTTGTCGTACTCCGTTCCCTTGGCCGTCAGCATGATGATAGGCAGCTTGGCCGTGCGGGGGGCGGAGCGGAGTTTTTTCAGCACGGAGACGCCGTCCTCCTCCGGCAGCATGATGTCCAGCAGCACCAGGGAGGGCACGGTCTCCGCCACCGCCGCCCAGAACTCCGCGGGCCGCTCGAAGCCCCTGGCCTCCATGCCCTGACTGTTCAGGGTGTAGATCACAAAGTCGCGGATGCTGCCGTCGTCTTCCAGTAAGTAGATCATGGGAACCTCCTTTGACGCCCGCGGGGGACGCGCTTTTGCCCATGAGCCGGCCATCCGGCCGGCTCAGATGAGCTGCTGCT
This sequence comes from Oscillospiraceae bacterium, assembly GCA_030524605.1. GTDB lineage: Bacteria > Bacillota > Clostridia > Oscillospirales > Oscillospiraceae > Oscillibacter. The sequence continues at coordinate 1,255 of JAUNGH010000185.1, forward strand.
CATTGATCATCAGCTTGAATTGCAGCCCCAGCTTCTCCGCCGCCTTGCGGCAGAGGATCATGCGCTGCATAAAAATCTCAAAGTAATCCATCACGGACCCGTACTTGGTATCCACAGACAGCTTCAGCTTGATCAGGGTATGCTCCTCATTGATCTTCAGCTGGGACTTTTTCACCGAGTAATTCACCCGGTCGTGAATATCGAAATTGGCCATGTCCGTGTTCCGCACCCGGCTGCGGCGCACATCGGACTTGTCCGCCAGGATCAGCGCCGCCGCCACGGCGTTCACCGGCTGGCCGGTGCCCTCGTCGTGGTTGCCGATGGCAGTGACGATGGTGGCGATCTCCTCCGGGTCGCAGTCCAGATTGTCCAGGATGCGGAACGCCATCACCGCGCCGGACTGGGAGTGGTCGATGCGGTTCACTAGGTTCCCGATGTCGTGGAGATAGCCCGCGATCTTCGCCAGTTCCACCGTCCGGGCCGGGTAGCCCAGGGTCTCCAGAATATACCCGGCATTCTCCGCCACCGCCGTCACATGGGCGAAGCTGTGCTCCGTAAAGCCCAGGGCGATCAGGGATTCGTCCGCCCGCTGGATATAGGTGCGGATGGTCCTGTTGCTTTTCACTTCCTCAAAGGTCAGCATGCCTTTTCCTCCTTTTTCTCAGGGGGAACCGGCATGCCGGTCCCCTGTTCAGTCATTTGCCGGATGGACACCCGTGATGCTGTACTCCACCCACTCGGCCACGTTGGTGGCATGGTCGCCGATGCGCTCCAGATACTTGGCCACCATCAAAAGATCCAGGCCCTGCTCGCCGTAAGCGGCGTCGGCGGCGATCAGGTCGATCAGCTCCCGCTTCACCTGCTCGAACAGGGCATCCACCTGGTCGTCGGCGGCGCAGACCGCCCGGGCCAGCGCCAGGTCCCGTTTCACGAAGGAGTCCACGCTGTCCGTCACCATGCGGATGACCGCCCGGGCCATGTCGGCCACGTGGAGGGTGCGGCTGCCGTCGGGCATCCGCACATAGCTGGTCAGCTCCGCGATGTCCGCCGCCTGGTCACCGATGCGCTCCAGGTCGGAGATCATCTTCAGCGCGGAGGAGATGGCCCGCAGGTCCTTCGCCACCGGCTGCTGGCGCAGCAGCAGCTTCAGGCAGAGATTCTCCACCTCCCGCTCGGCCTGGTCGATCTCCCGCTCCTTTTCGATGGCGATCTCCGCCAGCTCGTGGTCGTCCTTCAGCAGCGCCTCCGCCGCGGCGGAGATGGCCTCCTCGCACAGGGCGCCCATCTGGATCAGCTCCACATGCAGCTTTTCCAGCTGCTCGTCAAACTTGTTTCGCATTCCCGTCTCCTCCTCAGCCGAACCGGCCGGTAATGTAATCTTCCGTGCGCTTGTCCCCGGGCGTGGAGAACAGCTGCTCGGTCCTGCCGAACTCCACCAGATCGCCCAGCAGGAAAAACGCCGTGTTGTCGGAGACGCGGGCAGCCTGCTGCATGTTGTGGGTCACCATGACGACAGTATACCTGCTTTTCAGTTCCGCCGCAAGGTCTTCGATCTTGGAGGTGGAGATGGGATCCAGGGCGCTGGTGGACTCGTCCATCAGCAGCACCTCCGGCTCCACCGCCAGGGCCCGGGCGATGCACAGGCGCTGCTGCTGGCCGCCGGAGAGACCCAGGGCGCTCTTTTTCAGCCGGTCCTTCACCTCGTCCCAGATGGCGGCGGCCCGGAGGGAGTTTTCCACGATCTCGTCCAGCTCCGCCCGGGAGCGGACGCCGTGGGTCCGGGGACCGTAGGCCACGTTGTCGTAGATGCTCATGGGGAAGGGATTGGCCTTCTGGAACACCATGCCGATCTGCCTGCGCAGCCAGGTGGTGTCCACGCCGGGGCCGTAGATGTCCTGGCCCCGGTAGTTCACCGCGCCGGTGATGCGGACGGAGGGGATCAGGTCGTTCATGCGGTTCAGTGTCCGCAGGAAGGTGGACTTGCCGCAGCCGGAGGGGCCGATGAAGGCCGTGATCTCGTGCTCCGGAATATCGATGCTCACGCTGTGGAGGGCGTGGTTCTGCCCGTAGTACAGGTCCAGATTTTCCACTTGAATGATCGTTGACATAGGGATTCTCCTGTCACTTTTTCAGTTTCCTGCCCGCGAAGTTCGCGGCCATATTGATGAGGAATGTCAGCGCCATCAGGATCGTGGCGATGGCAAAGGCCACACCGGTCTCGCCCCGCTCGTTGGCGTAGACGTACAGCGCCACAGTCAGCGTGGCGGAGGAGGACTCCATGGCCCCCCAGAAGCTGTTGAGCACCAGGCCGAAGCCGGCGGTGAACAGCAGCGCCGCGCTCTCGCCCACGATGCGGCCAACGGCCAGGATACAGCCGGTGACGATGCCGTCCACGGCGCCCGGCAGCACCACGGTGCGGACCATGTGCCACTTGCCGGCCCCCAGGCCCAGGGCGCCCTCCCGGTAGGACTGGGGCACGGTCTTCAGGCTCTCCTGGGTGGTGCGGACGATGGTGGGCAGGACCATGATGACCAACGTCAGGCCGCCGGCCTTGATGCCGGCCTGCCAGCCCAGCATCTGGAGACAGAACAGCATGCCCACCAGACCGAAGATGATGGAGGGGATGCCGGTCAGTGTCTCGGTGGCGAATTCGATGACGGACACCAGCCTGCGGTTCGCGGCGTACTCCGTCAGGTAGATGGCGGCGCCCACCCCCAGGGGCAGGACGATGACCATGGCCACGACGATGATATAGAGGGTGTTGAGGATGTTGGGCAGGATGCCGATGGTGTCCCTGATATAGCTGGTCTGGGTGGTCAGCAGCTCCCAGGTGATGTTGCCCAAGCCGCGGCAGAAAATATAGCCGATGAGGAACACCAGCAGCGCACAGGTCAGGCCCGCGCAGAGCCACAGCAGGGCCCGGAGCCCCCGGTCGTAGATCCGGCGGCGGAGAGACAGCTTCTGTTCCACGGCTCAGTCCTCCTTTTTGCTCTTGATGAACACGTTCAGCAGCACATTGATGAGCATGATGAACAAAAACAGCACCAGGCCGATGGAGTACAGGGCGTTGCGCTGCAGGCTGCCCACAGAGGCGTAGGACATCTCCGAGGCGATGGCGGTGGTGAGAAAGCGGACGGAGGTGAACAGGCCCGGCATGTTGGCCACGTTGCCGGAGACCATGA
>JAUNGH010000186.1 GCA_030524605.1 Oscillospiraceae bacterium
CGGAAAACTGCTGCTGTTTGGCTTTGAATCCCTGCTGCAGATCCTGGCGCTGGAGGCCGCCGTCAGCCCCTTCGGCGCAGAGCTGGTGCCGGTGGCCCGGACGGATTACAACAAGACCCTGGCGGCCCTGGCGGGACTGGACACGGCTCCCGGCCCGGTGCAGCCCTACGCCGGGGGAACGCTGGGGGGCCGGATGCTGGTCCTGTGCGGCCTGGAGGAGCAGCTGGACGCCCTGCTGCCGGCCCTGGCGCAGGCGGGGGCGGGGCCGGACTGCCTGAAGGCGGTGCTGACACCCCACAACCGCAGCTGGAACGCCATAACGCTGTACGCAGAGCTGCTGCGGGAGCGGCAGGCCCTTCAGGGGAAGTGAGGCGGCTGTGAGGATCCTGATCTCCGCCTGTCTTCTGGGTGTCTGCTGCCGGTATGACGGCGCGTCCAAGACCCATCCGCTGGCCGGGGCGCTGGCGGAGCGCCACATGCTGGTGCCCGTCTGCCCGGAGCAGCTGGGCGGCCTGCCCACGCCGCGCCGGCCCGCCGAGCGGCGGGGAGACCGGGTGGTGACCCGGGAGGCCGATGTGACGGCGCAGTACTGCCGGGGGGCGGAGGAGACGCTGCGCCTGTGCCGGATGCTGGGCTGCGAGGCGGCGGTGCTGAAGGAGCGCAGCCCCTCCTGCGGCCATGGCGTGATTTACGACGGCACCTTTACCGGGACGCTGCGCGCCGGGGACGGCGTGGCGGCGGAGCTGCTGCAAGCCCACGGCATCCCGGTATACGGAGAGTCCCAAATTCGGGAATTGCTGGAAGAGCGGTGAAATGGCGGGGCGGAGACCCCGTCATTTTTGACAATTTCCGCAGATTTTTTTATCCGCGGCTCATGGAAAACCAACCTTGCAATGCGGGGCGCCTTTCTGTATAATAAGTCAAAATAATGAAGGAGGGCACCCCATGCTGCGTTTGATGCGTCGGAAATACACGGCCGCGGGTGCCTTTTTCTCTTATTTTCGTTTCCCTTTTTGAAACCGGCCCAAGTGCCGGTATTTTTTTTGCCTGTGTGAAAGACTAAAGCTGGGAGGAGAAAACAAATGAAAGAAAAGAAATCCAACATCGGCCAGGAGCCCATCCGGGACGCCCGGACGCTGGGTGTGCCCAAGATGCTGATTCTGGGCCTGCAGCACATGTTCGCCATGTTCGGCGCCACCGTGCTGGTGCCCATCCTGGTCCAGAGCTACGGCCTGCCCCTGTCCATCCAGACCACGCTGTTCTTTGCCGGTATCGGCACGCTGTTCTTCCACGTCTGCACCAGGATGAAGGTGCCCGCCTTCCTGGGCTCGTCCTTCGCCTTCCTGGGGGGCTTTGCCGCCATGGGGGCTATGGACAGCGGCATGTACGCCGCCATGGAGGCATCTGAAAAGCTCCAGTACGCCTGCGGCGGCATCGTGGTGGCGGGCCTTCTGTATGTGGTGCTGGCCGCCATCATCAAGGCGGTGGGCGTCCACCGCGTGATGCACTACCTGCCCCCCGTGGTCACCGGCCCCATCATCATCCTCATCGGCCTGAGCCTGGCCCCCTCCGCCGTCTCCAACGCCTCCACCTGCTGGTGGCTGGCCCTGGTGTCCATGGCCATCATCATCGTCTGCAACATCTGGGGCAGGGGCATGATCAAGATCATCCCCATCCTGCTGGGCGTGGTGGGATCCTACCTGGTGGCCGTTATTGCCAACCTGACGGGCGCCGGGCTGATCGACTTCACAGGCGTGAAGGACGCCGCCTGGCTGGGTCTCCAGCCCTTCTTCACCGACTTCGGCGGCAGCGTCGCCAAGTTCGACGTCTCCGCCATCCTGGTGATGGCCCCTATCGCCATTGCCTCCATGATGGAGCACATCGGCGACATGTCCGCCATCTCCGCCACCGTGGGCGAGAACTTCATCGAGGATCCCGGCCTGCACCGCACCCTCATCGGCGACGGCGTTGCCACCGCCCTGGCGGGCCTGTTCGGCGGCCCCGCCAACACCACCTACGGCGAGAACACCGGCGTGCTGGTGCTGTCCAAGGTCCATGATCCCCGGGTCATCCGGCTGGCCGCTATCTACGCGGTGGTCCTGTCCTTCAGCCCCAAGTTCGCGGCCTTCGTCAACTCCATCCCTGCGGCCATCATCGGCGGCGTCAGCTTCATCCTCTACGGCATGATCTCCGCCATCGGTGTGCGGAACGTGGTGGAGAACCAGGTGGATTTCACCAACTCCCGCAACCTCATCATCGCCGCCGTCATCCTGGTCTGCGGCTTGGGCTTCACCGGCGGCCTGACCTTCACCGTGGGCGGGGCGTCCATCACCCTGACCTCCCTGGCCATCGCCGCCATCGCCGGCATCGTCCTCAACGCCATCCTGCCCGGCAACGACTTCCACTTCGGCAAGACCGCCAACGCGGACACCGCCGCATCCCTGGGCCGGTATTGATCCGCCTTCCCCGGAGCGCCGCTTTTGCGGCGCTCCTTTTTTGCGGATTTTTGCAGGATTTCACAGAAATACAGAAGTTTTTGTTGACTTCCCTGGGAAATCTTATATAATAAATAGACCGAGCATGATAGAGGCGCGGATGTCAAGAGTAGCCTCTCCCGCAAAGACAGGCAGAGGGGGAGAGGGGAAAGGGGCATCCGCCGAGGTTTCGCCGTCCCGGCCTGGGGAGGGCGGAGCCGGGCCGCGGGAGAACATCCCGCGGACTGTCACCCCCCGCGGGTGGAGCGCTGTCGTGGATTCATACGGGGAAACGTGGGTATGAAGTCATGACGGGCGTCATGACTTCATTTTTTGTTAGGAGAGAGGAACATGAAAAACCTGAAACGGCGGCTGCTGCCCCTGTTGGCAGTGGTGCTGCTTCTTTGCAGCGCCATGACCGTCACCGCCTTTGCGGCGGGCGACCCCACGGAGGAGACCGGGACCCGCATGATCGAGTGCGCCGACTGCGGCGCCGCCGGAGTGATCCTGACGGACGAGGGGACCGCCGCACCCTGCGGCACCTGCGGCGGCACCGGCTATGTGGAGGCCTCCAGCCGGTTCTTCAACACCTTCTGGTCCCTGCTGCCGCCCATCATCGCCATCGCCCTGGCGCTGATCACCAAGGAGGTGTACAGCTCCCTCTTTCTGGGCATTCTGGCGGGCGGCCTGCTGTACTCCAACTTCGCCTTTGAGGGCACGGTCCTCCACGTGTTCAACGACGGCATCGTGGCCTCCCTGTGCGACAGCTACAACATGGGCATCCTGATCTTCCTGGTGATCCTGGGCTCTATGGTGTGCCTGATGAATAAGGCCGGCGGCTCCGCCGCCTTCGGACGCTGGGCCAAGGACCATATCAAGTCCCGGGTGGGCGCGCAGCTCGCTTCCATCGTTCTGGGCGTGCTGATCTTCATCGACGACTATTTCAACTGTCTCACCGTGGGCAGCGTCATGCGCCCCATCACCGACAAGCACAACATCTCCCGGGCCAAGCTGGCCTACATCATCGACGCCACCGCCGCCCCGGTCTGCATCATCGCCCCCGTCAGCTCCTGGGCCGCCGCCGTGGCGGGCTTTGCCGAGGACGGCCAGGGCTTCAGCCTGTTCCTCCAGGCCATCCCCTATAACTACTACGCCCTGCTGACCATCGTCATGATGCTGGGCCTGGTGTTTATGAAGGTGGACTACGGCCCCATGGCCAGATTTGAGAAAAACGCCGTTGAGAAGGGCGACCTGTTCTCCGGTGTCAATCCTTACGCCTCCGCCGAGGACGAGGACGTAGGCGGCAAGGGCTCCGTGCTGGACCTGGTGTTCCCCGTGGTGGTGCTGGTGGTGTTCTGCGTCATCGGCATGATCTACTCCGGCGGCTTCTTCCAGGGCGCGGGCTTCATTGAGGCTTTCTCCAACTCCGACGCCTCCGTGGGCCTGATGCTGGGCTCCGCCTTTGCCCTGGTGGTGGCCTTTGTCTATTATATGATCCGCCGCTCCATGACCTTCAAGGAGATGATGGGCTGCATCCCCGAGGGCTTCAAGGCCATGGTGCCCGCCATCATGATCCTGACCTTCGCCTGGAGCCTGAAGAACATGACCGACTCCCTGGGGGCCAAGTATTTCGTCCGTGACTTCGTGCGGACCTCCGCCACCGGCGTGCAGGTGCTGCTGCCGGTCATCGTGTTCGTCATCGGCTGTCTGCTGGCTTTTGCCACCGGCACCAGCTGGGGCACCTTCGGCATCCTGATCCCCATCGTGCAGAACGTCTTCTCCATGGACAACCCCATGGCCATTATCTGCATCTCCGCCTGCATGGCGGGCGCCGTCTGCGGCGACCACTGCTCCCCCATCTCCGACACCACCATCATGGCCTCCGCCGGCGCCCAGTGCGACCACGTGAACCACGTGTCCACCCAGCTGCCCTACGCCAT
>JAUNGH010000187.1 GCA_030524605.1 Oscillospiraceae bacterium
CGACCATCACGTCCACCTTGCCGGCGATATCCGCCGCCTCGGTCTGACGCTTATACGTAGCATTACATATTGTATCAAATATTTTTACGTTTGTACACTCTTTTTTTAGGATTTTCGAAGAAGTTTCAAAAAGTTCACGAATGCAGGTAGTCTGAACCACTACTGTCAGAGGCGTTTCCCGGTTCTCCGGATTTTCGGCAAGCCAGATTTTTACTGCCTCCGGCCCGTCGAAGACCAGCGGATCGCTGCACCAGCTGGCGACGCCCACAACCTCCGGATGATGGGGCTCGCCGATGATGGCGGGCCGCCTTCCCTCCTGCTCCGCCTGGGCCACCAGCTTCTGGATGCGGCAGACGTTCGGGCATGTGGCGTTGACGCAGGCCACGCCCCGGCGCTCCAGCTCATCCAGAACGCTTTTCAGCTCCCCGTGGGAGCGGATGACCACCGTGTCCCCCGGGCCCAGCGCGGCGGTGTCCCCGGTCCGCCGGGCGCCCTGCTTCGCCAGCTCCTCCACCACATGGGAGTTGTGGATCAGATCCCCCAGCATCCAGCAGCCGCCTGTTTCCACAGCGGTCTTTTGCGCCAACTCCACGGCGCGCTGCACGCCGTAGCAAAAGCCGGCGCTCTCAGCCAGAATCACTCGCACAGCGGTTTTCCTCCCACGGCCTGGCCGCCCAGGGCGTAGGCGGCCGCCAGAATGTCGTCAGCGATCTTCTGCATCTCCTCGGAGGTGCCCCGCCGCCCGGTGTAGTGGGGTTCATAGGGGTCCCCGATGATGATGCGGGTACGGCGGAACAGCTTCTTCTCCCCGTCCATGAACACCGGCACCAACTTCGCCCCGGTGCGCACGCCGATCATGGCCACACCGGCCTTGGCGTGGGCGGGCAGGCCGTCTATGTACCCCACGCCGTTGCGGACCACCGTGCCCTCTGGGAAAATCAGCAGGTTGTCGCCGTCCTTGATGACCTGGATGGCCGTCCGCACGGTGCTGATGTCGTTGCTGCCCCGGGTGACGGGAAACGCCCCCAGCTTGCGGATGATCCAGCCCAGAACGGGGTTTTCAAACAGCTCCTCCTTGGCCATGGCGTGGAGCCGGTAGTTCACCGGCAGCCGGGTGCCCAGCAGCACCGGGTCCCAGTTGCTGGAATGGTTGGGGCACAGCAGCACGCCGCTTTTCGGCAGCTTCTCCAGCCCCTCCACCGTGGTGGGGAACAAAATCCTTGTCAGAAAGCCCACCAGATAATATACCAGAACAAAAAATCCATTCAGCGGCTTCATTGGCCTGCCCTCCCCCGGATGATCTCCAGCAGGGCCGCTTCGCTCTCCTGAAAGTCCAGCTCCGTGGTGTCCAGCAGGACGGCGTCCTCCGCCTGCCGCAGCGGCGCCGCAGCCCGGTGTGAGTCGTTCCAGTCCCGCTCCTCGATATCCTTCAGGATCTTCTCAAAGGGCTGGGGCGTGCCCCGCTGCTCCAGCTCCAGCATCCGGCGATGGGCCCGGGCCTCCGGGGAGGCCGTGAGGAACACCTTCACCGCCGCGTCCGGCAGCACCACGGTGCCGATGTCCCGGCCGTCCATGATGACGTTGTGGGTCCGGGCCAGCTCCCGCTGCATCTCCAGCAGATAGGCCCGCACGGTGGGGTGGGCGGAAACGGCGGAGGCGTACATGGACACCTCCGGCAGCCGGATCTCCTTTGTCACGTCCCAGCCGTTCAGCCGCATGTGCTGCAGGCCGTCCTCCCCATAGGCCAGCTCCACCTGAAGATCAGGCAGCGCGGCGGACACTGCGGCCTCGTCCCTGGGGTCGATGCCGTTTGCCAGGGCGTGGTAGCCGATGGTGCGGTAAATGGCGCCGGTATCCACATACAGATAGCCCAGCCTTGCGGCAATGCTGCGGGCCAGAGTGCTCTTTCCCGCGCCCGAGGGCCCGTCGATGGCAATGCTGATGGTTTTCATGCTTCTCTCTCCTGTCCTGTCTTGTTCTGCGCCGCCGCGATCCCCGCAGCACGGCCCGTCGCCCAGGCGATCTGCAGGTTGAACCCGCCGGTATAGGCGTCCACGTCGATCAGTTCTCCCGCAAAGTATAATGCCTTTACAAGCTTTGATTCCATTGTGGTTGGATTGATTTCGCCCACCTTGACGCCGCCGGAGGTGACAATGGCCTCCGTCACCGGGCGCGGCCCCGCGATCTCAATGGGGAAATGCTTCAGCAATTGCAGCAGCCCCCGCCGCTGCTCCCGGGTGATCTCGTGGACCTTCTGCCGGGCCGGGATGCCGGACAGCTCCACCGCCGCCGGGATCAGCTTCTGGGGCAGCAGGCCGTCCAGCGCGTTGCAGAAATCGCTGTTGGCGTGCTTTTCAAAATCCGACAGCAGCCGTTTGTCCAAGGTCTGCTCATCCAGCGCAGGCTTCAGGTCGATTTCCAGCCGGTAGGTCTTCTTGTCAAAATGCCGCATGTGGGCCGATGCGGACAGCACCAGCGGCCCGCTGACGCCGAAGTGGGTGAACAGCAGCTCGCCGAAGTCCGCGTAAATCTTCTTGTTGTTCTCAAACACCGTCAGGCTGACATTCCGCAGGCTCAGCCCCTGCATTTGGGCGCACAGGTTCCCCCGCTCCCGCAGCGGGACCAGGGAGCCCTGCAGCGGAGTCACGGTGTGGCCCGCTTCCGCCGCCATGCGGTGGCCCTCGCCGGTGGAGCCGGTGGCAGGATAGGACACGCCGCCTGTCGCCAGGATCACCGCGTCTGCGGGATAGCGGCCCTTCTCCCCTGCGGCACCCCGGACCGCGCCCTCCGCGATGTCCAGCGACACCGCCCGGTCCCGCACCAGCGCGACCCGCAGGGCCTTCAGCCGCCGCTCCAGGGCGGCGCTGATGTCAAAGGCGCGGTCGGAGACCGGAAAGACCCGGTTTCCCCGCTCTGTCTTCAGCGGAACGCCCAGCCTTTCAAAAAAGGCCATGGTATCCCGCCCGTCGAAGCGGGAGAAGGCGCTGTACAGAAATTTGCCGTTTTTCGGCGTATTGGCCAGCAGCGTCTCCGGATCGGCGTTGTTGGTCACGTTGCACCGGCCCTTGCCGGTGATGTTCAGCTTCTTGCCAAGCCGCTCATTGGGCTCCAGCAGCGTCACGGCGCATCCCTGCTCCGCGGCGCAGACGGCGGCCATCATGCCCGCGGGGCCGCCGCCGATCACCACGATCCGTCTACTCATCGTCCATCTTTCCAAACACGCCGTATTCGTTCCAGATATCCTCCAGCTCCGCGAAGGTGGCGGACACATCCGTCCCCCTGCGGTATGCCAGGGACACCAGCAGCGCGTTCATCAGGGACAGCGGCGCCACCATGGAGTCCACAAAGGAAATCATCTCGCAGGGAGCCAGCAGGGCCGCGTCGGACATCTGGTACACCGGGGACAGCTCGTTATCTGTCACGGCGACGATGGTGGCCCCCCGGTCCTGGGCGAATTTGACGGTGTTCATGGTGACCTTGGAATACCGGGGGAAGCTGATGGCGATCATCACGTCCTCCGGGCCGATGCGGAACAGCTGCTCGAAAATCTCCCCGGCGGCGTTGGACTGCACCAGCGTCACGTTTTCAAACAGCAGATGCATGTAAAAATTCAGATATCCCGCCACAAAAGAGGAGGAGCGCACGCCCAGGATATAGATGTGCCGCGCGTTCAGGATGCGCTCCGCCACGTCGTTGAACTCCGCCCGGTCGGCCTCGCCCACGACCTCCCGCAGCTTGTCGATGTCCGACTGCAGCACCGAGCCCAGCACGTCCTGGCCGGAGAGCCGGTCCCCCGCCGCCTGGATGCGCTGTGTGGAGGTCAGGCGGCTGCGGATCATCTCCTGCAGGGCCCGCTGCATGCTGGGATAGCCGTCGTACCCCAGCTCGGAGGCAAAGCGGACCACGGTGGATTCGCTGACCTCCACCAGCTTGCCCAGTTTGCTGGCGGTCATGAAGGCGGCCTTGTCGTAATTTTCCAAAATATAGTTGGCAATGCGCTTCTGGCCCTTGGAAAAGCCGCTCATGCCGCTTTCAATCGTATGTAAAATATTTTTCGCCACGGTACTCCCTCCGTGTTTTCTGTCTCTGTTTTCCTTCCGGCGCCGGCCTGCCGCAGCCAGCAAACCACATCCTGCCGTATTGTACCACAAATCCACGCCAATTCAAACCTATTTTTGCAGGATTTTTTCCGGAACTTGCAAAAAAGAAGCGCGGAAACAGCGTTCCGCGCATTTCCCTTCGGGCCCGCTCAGGCGTTTTTCAGCGCCTCGACCTCTTCCGCCGTCAAGCGCCGCCACTTTCCCGCAGGCAGGTCTCCCAGCTCCAGCGTGTGCTCCCGCACCCGGCGCAGGCGTTTCACCGTCAGGCCGCAGGCGGCGCACATCCGGCG
>JAUNGH010000188.1:0-1219 GCA_030524605.1 Oscillospiraceae bacterium
GGCCTCGTCGATGGCGACGCGGATGGCGTGGCTGCTCTCGGGGGCGGGGAGGATGCCCTCTACCCGGGCGAACATCTCGGCGGCCTCAAAGACCTTGGTCTGCTCCACGGAGGTGGCCTCCATATAGCCGTCGTGGTACAGCTGGCTGAGGATGCTGCTCATGCCGTGATACCGCAGGCCGCCGGCGTGGTTGGGGGAGGGGATGAAGTTGCTGCCCAGGGTGTACATCTTGGCCAGGGGGCAGACCTTGCCGGTGTCGCAGAAGTCGTAGGCGAACTTGCCCCGGGTGAAGCTGGGGCAGGAGGCGGGCTCCACGGCGATGATGCGGTAGTCCTTTTCGCCCCGCAGCTTCTCGCCCATGAAGGGGGAGATCAGGCCGCCCAGGTTGCTGCCGCCGCCGGCGCAGCCGATGATGATGTCGGGCACGATGCCGTACTTATCCAGGGCGGTCTTGGTCTCCAGGCCGATGACGCTCTGGTGCAGCAGCACCTGGTTGAGGACGCTGCCCAGCACATAGCGGTAGCCGGGGGTGGAGACGGCGGCCTCCACGGCCTCGGAGATGGCGCAGCCCAGGGAGCCGGTGGTGCCGGGATGCTCCTTCAAAATGGTCCGGCCCACGTTGGTGGTCTCGGAGGGAGAGGGGGTGACGGAGGCGCCGTAGGTCCGCATGACCTCCCGGCGGAAGGGCTTCTGCTCGTAGCTGACCTTCACCATGAAGACCTTGCAGTCCAGGCCCAGATAGCCGCAGGCCATGGACAAGGCGGTGCCCCACTGGCCGGCGCCGGTCTCAGTGGTGACGCCCTTGAGGCCCTGCTGCTTGGCGTAATAGGCCTGGGCGATGGCGCTGTTCAGCTTATGGGAGCCGGAGGTGTTGTTGCCCTCAAACTTGTAATAGATCTTGGCCGGGGTCTGGAGCTTCTCCTCCAGGCAGTAGGCCCGGACCAGGGGGGAGGGGCGGTACATCTTGTAAAAGTCCCGGATCTCCTGGGGGATGGGGATGTCCCGGGTGTCGTCGTCCAGCTCCTGGCGGACCAGCTCGTCGCAGAAGACGGGCCGCAGGTCCTCAAAGCCCATGGGGGCGCCGGTGCCGGGGTTCAGCAGGGGAGCGGGCTTCGTCTTCATATCCGCCCGGACGTTGTACCACGTCTGCGGCATCTCATCTTCGGACAGGTAGATCTTGTAGGGGATTTTCTGGTTTGCCATGATAAAGACTCCTTTC
>JAUNGH010000188.1:1319-4383 GCA_030524605.1 Oscillospiraceae bacterium
CCACAAGGACCCATTCCAATAGGTTCCTTTGGGACAAAAGTCTGAAACTTCTGCGGTGCCACCCAAATTGGCGCTTGCGCGCCCGCTCGGCGACGTGCCATCACACGCCCTTCCTTGGTAACGGGGGAAAAGCCCGTCGGTGCTTACTGGAAGCTGTCCGCTCCGTTCGGCCCGCCCTCCGCAGTCCATTCGGCAAAGTCGTTCCTGCTGCCCTTGCACCACCGGCAGCTCGCTGGGAGAAACTCATTCTGCGTACTCGTCTGCGTCATCGGTTTTGGATTTGAACTTATGTGCAGTTTACGGCGGCAGAGGCCGTTTGTCAAGGCACAAAAAAAGATTTGGGCAATTCGAACAAAAAGAAGACGCTGGATCCTGAAAAACATATGCGGTTTGCCGCCCCTTGACATTCCGGAAGAGATATGCTAGAGTAATCCCGTTCATCGGAGGGCTCGTGGCCGCAGCCACGAAGCTGGATAAGATGCCGGGTGGCGCCCGGAGTCTTGTCCGGCTTTTTTTGTTGCCCGTTTTGAAGGAGGCCGTTATGCAAAAGGAACACGATTTTACCCGGGGGGCGATCCTGCCCGCGCTTTTGAAATTCGCGCTGCCGGTGCTGCTGGCGCTGCTGCTCCAGGCCATGTACGGCGCGGTGGACCTGCAGGTGGTGGGCAAGTTCGGCACGGCGGCGGACATCTCCGCCGTCTCCACCGGCAGCCAGGTGATGCAGACCATCACCATCGTCATCACGGGCCTTGCCATGGGCGTCACGGTGCTGCTGGGCCAGAAGCTGGGGGAGGACAGGCCGGAGGAGGCGGGCCGGGCCGTGGGCAGCGGCATCTGCCTGTTTGCCGTGGTGGCGCTGGCCGCCACGGCGGTGATGCTGGCGGCGGCCCCCGTGGTGGCCACGGCCATGCACGCTCCGGCGGACGCATACGCCGGGACGGTGACCTATGTGCGCATCTGCTCCGGCGGCGCGCTGTTCATCGTGGCGTACAACCTGGTGGGCAGCATCTTCCGGGGCTTGGGAGATTCCCAGATGCCGCTTCTTACCGTGTTCATCGCCTGCGTGCTGAACATCGGCGGCGACCTGCTGCTGGTGGGCGGGTTCGGCATGGGCGTGGCGGGCGCAGCCATCGCCACGGTGTTTGCCCAGGCGGTCAGCGTGGCGCTGTCCCTGCTCATCATCCGCAGGAAGCGGCTGCCCTTCACCCTGACCCGGCGGGACCTCCGCTTTGACCGGGCGGTGACCGGCAAAATTCTGCGGCTGGGCAGCCCGGTGGCCCTCCAGGATCTGCTGGTGAACCTCTCTTTCCTGGCCATCCTCGCCATCGCCAATTCCATGGGCACCGTTGCCTCCGCCGGCGTGGGCGTGGCGGATAAGCTGTGCGCCTTCGTCATGCTGGTGCCCTCGGCCTACATGCAGTCCATGTCCGCCTTCGTTGCCCAGAACGTGGGCGCGGGCCGGGAGGACCGGGCCCAGAAGGCGCTGCTGTGCGGCATCGTGTCCTCCCTGGCGGCGGGGCTTTTGATGGCCTGGGCGGCCTTTTTCCACGGGAACGTGCTGGCGGGGCTGTTCGCAGAGGACACCGCCGTCATCGCCGCCGCTTGGGAATACCTGAAGGCCTACGCCATCGACTGCCTGCTGACCAGCTTCCTGTTCTGCTTCATCGGCTACTTCAACGGCCACGGGGACACGGTGTTCGTCATGCTCCAGGGCTTCGCGGGAGCCATCGGCATCCGGCTGCCGGTGGCGTTCCTCATGAGCCGGGTGTCCCCGGGCTCCCTGTTCCACTTGGGGCTGTCCACCCCGGCCTCCACGGTGGTGCAGATCCTGCTCTGCATGGGCTGGTACCTCTGGCAGAAGAAAAAACACGACCGGCTGTCCGCCCCGGCGGCGGGCTGAAAAAAGCGGCGGACCAGCAATGGCCTGCCGCTTTTTATCACCGCTGATATTCAAACTCGAAGTCGTACATGGACACGGTGTCGCCGTCCTGGATGCCCATCTCCTCCAGCCGCTGGAACAGGCCGGACTCCCGCAGGGTTTTGTCGAAGTACATCCGGCTCTCATAGTCGCTGAAATTGATGTTGCCCATGAGCCGCTGGAGCCAGGGGCCCTCCACCAGCCAGGTGTGGCCGTCGTCGGTGCGCTGGATGTCCAGCGGGGCGGAGGTGTCCACCGCCGGCGGCTGGGGCACATACTCCGGCTCGTAGACCGTGACGGGGGGCAGGACGGACAGCCGTTCCGCCACCTTGCCCACAAGTTCCCGAGTGCCCTGGTGGGCTGCCGCGGAAATCTCGAACAGGGAGTAACCCAGAGCCTCCACATGGGCCCGGAGCTTTTCCAGGTTCTCAGGGTCCTCCATGATATCTACCTTGTTGGCAGCAACGATCTGGGGCCGCTGGGCAAGCTCGGGGCTGTACTGTTTCAGCTCCTCGTTGATGGCGTCGAAGTCCGCCACCGGATCCCGGCCCTCGCTGCCGGAGACGTCCACCACGTGGACCAGCAGTCGGCAGCGGTCGATGTGCCGCAGGAAGTCGTGGCCCAGGCCCGCGCCCTCGCTGGCGCCCTCGATGATGCCGGGGATGTCCGCCATGACGAAGCTGACGCCCTCGTCCACCCACACCACGCCCAGGTTGGGGAACAGGGTGGTGAAGTGGTAGTTGGCGATCTTGGGCTGGGCCTTGGACACCACGCTCAAAAGGGTGGACTTGCCCACGTTGGGGAAGCCGATGAGGCCCACGTCCGCCAGGAGCTTCAGCTCCAGGATGACCTCGTGGCTTTCGCCGGGCAGGCCCGCCTTGGCGAAGCGGGGCACCTGCCGGGTGGGCGTGGCGAAGTGCATGTTGCCCCAGCCGCCCCGGCCGCCCTTGCACAGGACGTAAGGCTCCTTGCCGGACATGTCCTTGATGATGGCGTTGGTCTCTGCGTCCCGCACCAGGGTGCCCCGGGGGACGCGGATCACCAGGTCCTGACCGTCCTTGCCGGACTTCCGGGCGCCCTGGCCGTCCATACCGTTGGGGGCCACGTATTTGCGCTTGTAGCGGAAGTCCATCAGGGTGGACATGT
>JAUNGH010000189.1 GCA_030524605.1 Oscillospiraceae bacterium
TCCCGCATCAGCGACACCAGCGGCGAAATCACCAGTGTGATACCCGGCAGCAGCAGCGCCGGGATCTGGTAGCACACCGACTTTCCCGCCCCCGTGGGCATGATGGCCAGGGCGTCCCGGCCCGCGAGCAAAGCGTCGATGACCGGCTCCTGCCCGCCCCGGAAGGCGTCATAGCCAAAGTAGGTTTTTATGGCTTCCTCTTTTGTCATGGAACTCGGTTCCTTTCTCTTTGAAAACACTGGCTCCATCATAGCACAGTTTCCGCTGAAAGTCCCCAGTTTTTTATTTACTACGCCATTGTAGTAAATAGCCCTTGACATTACTACAGGCTTGTAGTACTATAACATTGTACTACATGCATGTAGTTTATGGAGGTGTATCTGTCATGGCACAATTTCAAAGCCTGTCCGACTCCGAGATGGAGATCATGAAGGTGATCTGGGAGCTGGCCGGTCCCGTCACCACATCGCAGCTTCTGGAGCTGTTCGCCCACAAGGGCTGGAAAGTGCAGACCCTTTCCACCTTTCTGGCCCGCCTGGTGGAAAAGGGCGTCCTGCAGGCGGAAAAGAAAGGAAAAGCCAATCTCTACTTCCCCGCCCTGACCCAGGCGGACTACCACAAGCAGGAGGCGCAGAACGTCATCGACACCATGTACCACGGCTCTCTGCTGGACTTCCTGGCAGCGTTTTACGGCGGCCAAGGCATCAGCCGGGAGGAGCTGAAGGAGCTGAAGCAGTGGTTCGACAGGGAGGCCCGCCATGATTGACGGGCTGCTCCGCACCGCCCTGACCGGCAGCGCCGTGACGCTGGCCTGGACAGCGGCAAACGCCCTGCACGGAAAGCATCTGCCCGCGCTTTGGCACTACCGGGTGCTGAAGCTGGCCCTGCTGCTGTTCCTGGTGCCGGTGTGGCCCCTGGCAGCGCTGGCGGCGGAAGCCCTGACGGCGCTGTCCCCGGGCCTTCCCGTCACGACGACGGGTATCGCGCCGGCTCCCCAAATCCCGGTGACGGCCCTGCCCCCGGCGGCCGTCTCCCCTGCCGCCCCTATGGCGCAGGCCGCTCCGGCGGCCCTGTCCGTGGATCTGATCCAGATCCTGACGGCGGTGTGGGCTGTGGGCGCGGCGGCGGTGCTGGCGTACAAGCTTTGGGTGTATCTCCGGTTCCGCCGGAGCTTCCTGGGGCAAAACCGCCCTGTCTCCGATCCGGCGGCACAGGCGGTCTTCACAGACTGCAAAGCCCGGCTGGGCATCCGGCGGACGGTGGCCCTGCAGGAGAATCCCCTGGTTCCCACGCCGCTGTCCACGGGGCTGCTGCGGCCCGTGGTGGTCCTGCCCGCCCTGCCCCTGTCCCCGGAGGAGCTGCGCTATCTGTTCCTCCATGAGCTGACCCATATCAAGCGGCACGACCTCTGGATGCGCTTTTTCTCCATGCTGGCCGCGGCGCTCCACTGGTACGACCCGCTGGTATACCTGTTGAACAGACAGATCAGAGACTTCAGCGAGCAGAGTTGTGACGAGCAGGTGTCCGTCCCCCTGGACCGGGACGGTCGGTTCGCCTACGGCAGCGTGCTGCTGAAGCTGGCCGCCGACAGGGCGGCGGCCCCCTGTGAGTGGGCCGTCTCCCTGTCGGCCAGGGAGACGATCGAAAGGAGATTGATGTGCGTGCTGCACGCTGAAAAATTAAAGGGCCGCAGACGGCTGCTGGCGTTCGCGCTGGCAGCGGCCATCCTGACCTGCGGCACAGCCGCCGCCCTGGCAGTCCGGAAGCCGCTGGTCCGGCAGGAGGACGATGCCGCTCAGAACAGCCGGATAGAAAACGCCGCCCTGCGGGAGACGCTGGCTGAACGGGATGCCCAAAAAGACGCCGAAAGCGCCCGTGAGGCCGCCGTCTGGTTCACGCCGGAGGACATCCGCGACATCCAGTCGGCAGAGCTGGTCTGGTGGGACGGCACGGTGTACGCCACCCTGGACGATGGCGCTCCGGCATATCTGGAATCCCTGCTGGATGAAGGAACAGAGATCGCCTCGTCAGGCTGCCCCTTCCACAGTATTCTGTATCTCCGGCGCTCCGACGGCGTGCTGGGCAAGATCCTGCCCGCCGAGGACTCCTGCGCCGTATTCCAGTCCGGCGGCGTCTATTATGACTTCGGCCCCGGCGATAATGGGGAGCTGTACGCCCTGTTCGGCGTCAACACGGCGAAGCTGCCCCAGTACAGCGGCGCGGATATTCAAACGCCAGCGGAAGCCGTCGCCGCTCCCGGAGACACGGCGCCGTCCGGCGGGACCGCCGCCCCCCTCTACCCCGACGCCCTCCGGGGCGACACGGCTCTGATCCTGAGCCGGGGCGGGACGCTGCTGCCGGACGACGATGAAGCTTCCTATACGGTGATGGGCGGCATCCCCTACAAATTCTTTGAAAGCAAGCCGCGCGCAGGCGAAAAACGCGGGACGGTCTACTTTGAATACAAGGTCGGCAACAAAGAGCTTCTGGACGGCTACCAGCTGTCATTGCTGGACACCCTAGTCAACGGCGAATTCCCCAGGAACAGCAGCGGCTCCTCCTACGGTTTCGACGCGCTGGACGAGTATGTGGGCTATTCCCCCGACCTGCACAGAGCCGGCGGCACCAAGGGCGAGATCGGGTATACGAAACATTCCGACATCTTCGCCATTCCTCAGTATACGGCCGACGAGTGCCCCCACGAATTTACAGTCCCCCTCTATGACTCCGAAGAAAACATCATCGGTGCGTTCCCTGTGAGCTGCGGCGGACATCTGGATCCCGCCGCCACCGGGATGACCATTGATGACGCCAAGACCGCCATCGCGGGCGGCGCCGTCTGATTCAGCGAAAAAAGTCCCCGGCCTGCGGCCGGGGACTTCCCCTTATCCCAGATAACTCAACAGCCGCCCGGTCTCTATAGCCGCCAGGGTGCGCACACCGTCGAAGTCCACATAGGGGTTGTAAACCGCCTCCAGCTTGTCGTGGCTGGCCTTGGCATCCTTCAGGGCGCTGACGCCCTCCTCCCGCAGCAGCGCCGTCATCCGGCTCTGGAACCGCAGGCGGGCCTTGCCCTCCGGCTCGGTCATGGCGTCCAGCCGGATGCGGCGGAAGGGCTTTTTGCCGTAGTCCATCCCGGGCCGGGAGGTGATGAAGGCCACTCCCAGCCCCGGCACCAGCAGGTGCTCGATGCGCCCCGGCTCCTCCGGGAACGGGCAGACGACGGTATCCCAGCCGTTTGCCGCAGCCGCCGCGTGGAGCCGCGCCAGCGCGGGCCCCGCCAGCTCCCAGCTGTCGGCGAACTCGTAGACCCTGGGACACAGGGCGTCCACACTGTCGAAGCGCCAGATATAGCCCTTGTGGGTGATGCTGCCCAAAAACCGCCGGGTGGTCCTCCCCCGCTGTCCGCCCTTCTGCCGCAGTTCCCGCTGGATGATGCCGTCCACCCGCCGGTCAGCCCGCGCCCTGTCAAAGCTCTTGCACACCGCCGCCACTGTGTCCAGCTCCACCTGCCGGGCGGCCTTCAGGCTGTGGTAGGCCCGCACATAGGCGTCCTTGTAGGCGTGAGTGTGGGCCTTCACCTCCTCCGCAGCGGCCTTGGCGGCGGTCAGGTCATAAAACCGCCCCAAGTCCACATACCGATCCACCGCCGCCGGATATTTGGGTTCGATGACGTGGGCAATGTCACTTAAGGACACCTGCTTTCTTTTGAAAAAGAAAGTAGACAAAGAAAACTTTAGACTACTTTCTGTCAGAATTTCCAATGAATTTTGACCTCTTGCCGGCCGGTATCCGGGTCCTGTTCCCCAATCTCGATCTTTTGGATCAGCATGACCGCCAGCTCACGGGGCAGGGTGTTCAGTTTCAAAAGTTCCTGGGTCTTTTCCATCAGCTCCGTCTGCTGCCGCGGCTGTTCCTGTTCCGCAAGTTCTTCATCGATTTGAGACAACCGCCATTCCAGGCGGCTTTTTTCAGCCAGGAAATCCTGATTCAGGTCCACAAACTGACCCTCACTTAAGACCCCGGAGACCTTATCCAGATACAAATTCTTGAGTGCGGCGTTGCGTTTTTCCAGCTGGGCGGTCAGGGACTTTTGTTCCTGCATCAGCACATCCCGTTTGGTATCCCGGGGCTGGGGAAGTTCCATCTCCTCCAAAGTGTAGTAGCTTTGGACATAGTGCCGCAGTCGCTCCAAAACCAAGTCGATCAGCCGGTCCAGGCGGATGGAATGTCGGGTACACAGCTTCTCTTCCCCGCTGTCGGCGTACAGCTTGCATCGGAGATAATAGACCTGCTTTGGCCCCTTTTTGCCGTTGGAGGTCTTGCTCATGGTGCTCCCGCAGTCCATGC
>JAUNGH010000190.1 GCA_030524605.1 Oscillospiraceae bacterium
CGCCGCCCCGGTAGCGGGCCAGAAAGCGGTCGTAGTAGCCCCCTCCCCTGCCCAGCCGATGGCCGAAGCGGTCGCAGGTGGCGCAGGGCAGGACGGCGAAGTCCACCTCGTCCACGGCGACGGCAGGCGCGCCGGCGGGAGGCTCCGGAATGCCGTAGGCGCCGGGAGCCAGCTCGTCCAGGCCGGCGATGCGCCGCAGCTCCATGATGCCGGGGGCCGTACAAAGCGGGACGCACAGGGTCTTCCCGGCGGCCAGGGCATCCTCCAGGATGGGCCGGGTGTCGATCTCCCGGCCGCAGCCCACAAAGCAGAACACCGTCCCGGCGGCCTGATACTCCGGCATTGCCAGCAGATGGGCGGCAATGGCCCGGGCAGACTCGGCCTGATAGCGGGGAGAGAGCTGCGTCTCCAGCCCGCGGACGGTGCGGCGGAGCCGCTGTTTTTCCTCTTGCTTCGTCATGGCAGGGGATCCTCCTTTTTCTCCGGCTGGGCCGCGCCGAACACGATGGCCCGGCCTCCGTATTTGCCCCGGATGCGGTCCATAGCCGCCTCCAGCTTTTCCTGCTTTTCTTTTTTGGGCGCGGCGGAGGCGGTGAACAGATCCACCTGTTCGTAGGCCTCCCCCTCCTGTACCAGGTGGATGGCGGTAACGGTCAGCGCCCGAATGGGGGCAGGGGGCGCCCACAGGGTGTCCACCAGTTCCATGGCGGCGTCCGTCAGGTCCCGGATCAGGTGGGTGGGGGCGGAGAGCTGGCGCTGGCGGGAGCGGTCGCGGAACTGGGGATCCCGCACCGTCACCTGGATGCCGCCGGCGTACAGGCCCTCCTGCCGCAGCCGGGTGGCCACGGAGTCCGCCAGCACGGCAATGCCTGTCTGCACCTGGCTGCGGGTGGTGAGGTTCTGGGGAAAGGTCGTGCCGTTGCCCACAGACTTCACCGGCTCCGCGTCGTACCGGGAGCGCACCGGCTCCCTGTCCAGGCCGTTGGCGTACTCATAGAGCTGGGTGCCCATCTTGCCCATGAGATTCTCCAGGGAATCCGGCTTACAGGCGGCAAGCTGGCCGATGGTCTCCACGCCGTACTGCCGCAGCAGCTTCCTGGCGGCGCCGCCCACGTACAGCAGATCCCCCACCGGCAGGGGCCACACGATGTCCCGCCAGTTCTCCCGGGAGATGACGGTGGTGGCGTCGGGCTTTTTGTAGTCGCTTCCCAGCTTGGCGAAGACCTTGTTGAAGCTGACACCCACGGAGAGGGTCAGCCCCAGCTCCCGGCGCAGGCGCTCCCGCAGGGCGTCCGCCAGAAGCCGGGCGTCCCCGCCGAAGAGGTGGAGGGTGTGGGTCACGTCCAGCCAGCTCTCGTCGATGCCGAAGGGCTCCACCAGATCGGTGTACTGGTCATAGACATCGTTGACCTTGTGGGAATACTCCCGGTACAGCTTGTGGTGGGGCGGCAGCAGCACCAGATCCGGGCACTTCTTCTTGGCCTGCCAGATGGTCTCCGCCGTCTGGACGCCGAAGCGCTTGGCGTGCTCGTTCTTCGCCAGGATAATGCCGTGACGGGAGGAGGGATCGCCGCAGACGGCCACGGGAACGGCCCGCAGGTCCGGGCGGTTCAGCAGTTCCACCGAGGCGTAAAAGCAGTTCAGATCACAGTGGAGAATCACGCGGTCCATACAGCCCCCCCTTTCAGTCGGTCCAACAGTCCCTATCATAGCACATCTGTTCGGGTTTGAAAAGAGGAAAAGCGGCGTGCCGGAATTTGGCACGCCGCTTTTGAAGCGTAAACCGGTATGGCTCAGATGATGCCCATCAGCACCAGGGTCAGCACCACAAAGGTGGCCAGCAGCGCCAGGGAGAACAGCAGGAAGCCGGCGTTGAGCCTGTTGCCGCTCTTGGCGGGGGCCTGGCTCTCCGGCACCAACCGGGCTTTCCGCAGGGCGGTGACCACCGGCTTGTAGAGCACCAGGATCACAGCCATGTTCAAGCCGCCTTTCACGAAGTTGAAGGGCAGGAAGATGGTGGGCAGCATGGCGGCCACCGTTTCACGGGGCATGCCCATGTAGAGGGGGGTAATGAGGTAATTCCACAGCAGCATCACAGCCGTCAGGCAGATCACGCCCAGGGCCAGGCCCAGGACGGCGCCCTTCTTGGTGTGCAGCTTCTTATAGACAAAGGAGGCGGTGCAGCAGAAGGCGCAGGTGGCCAGCGCGTTCATGATACAGCCGTAGATGCCGGTGTCGCTGACGGTGAACATCTCCACCAGGGCCACGACTATAGCAATGACGGCGGCGGACAGGGGGCCGAATACAAAGCCGCCGATACAGATGATGGTATCCTTCAGATCCATCTGGAGGAAGCCCAACACCTGGGGCAGCATCTTGCTGAGGAGCATCACCACATAGGCGATGGCGGTCAGCATGGCCAGGGAGGTGACGGTTTTCACATTGGTCTTGGGCCGGGCGGCGGGGACAGCGTTGACATTGGGTTCGGACATAAAAAATACACTCCTCTGTTTTGTTTGAAAACACCCTGGATCCTTTGACTTCTCTCCAAGGTGAACAAACAACAAAGAAGCGCACAAAACGTGCGCGGCCCTGCCGCACTCATCTTCTTCCATCCAGACTATACTGTTGGTCCCGGAGTTCCACCGGGTCAGCGGACACATTGCTGTGGCCGGTCGCGGACTTTACCGCCAGTGGGGAATCGCACCCCGCCCTGAAGACAAAGTATTCAGTTGTTCTCTAGAGGCAGTATACGACACTCCCGCCAAAAATGCAACCCCCAATTTGAAAAAACAGCATTTTCAGGAAAACTTCCGGAAATGGTCTTTACAAGCCAGAACAAACGTTCTATACTAAAGCAAGCAACCTGAGAGGAGGGGCGCCATGCGGGCCAGACAGGAGTCCTGCTGCTTTACCGGGCACCGGCCCGGCAAGCTGCCCTGGGGCTATAACGAGGAGGACGGGCGGTGTCTCGCCCTGAAGCGGCGGATCGCGGACGCGGTGGAGGCCGCCTATGAGCAGGGCTTCCGCCACTTTATCTGCGGCATGGCCCAGGGCTGCGACCTGTATTTCTGCGAGTGCGTGCTGGCCCTGCGGGAGCGGCACCCGGGCGTGACGGTGGAAGCGGCCATCCCCTGCCCCACCCAGGCGGACGCCTGGCCCGCCGCCCAGCGGGAGCGCTACCGGCGTCTCGTGGCGGCCTGCGATTGGGAGACCCTGGTCTCCTCCCAATATACGCCGTCGTGCATGCAGCGGCGGGACCGCTACATGGTGGATCACGCATCGCTGCTGATCGCCGCCTTCGACGGCTCCGCCGGCGGCACCCGGTACACCGTGGAGTACGCCATACGCCGCGGAGTCGACCTGGTAGACCTGGCGATTCCCGCGAAGGCATAATTTTACGAAAGCTTAACACGCCCTTGATTGCGCTTTTTCGTCCAAACCGGGTATACTGGTTTCGAAAGGGCGGTGCGTGTATGGATGTTACGGAGCATATGCGGCAATTGGAAACCATGGGCTTCACGGAAGAAATCCTGGACCGCGCCATCGCGGCGGCGGGGGCCAGCCGGCTGGCCTATCTGGCGCTGACCCGTGCAGTGACGGACCAGGGCATGTCCCCGGCGGAGGCTCTGCGCACCCTGGAGACCACACTTCCCCCGGCGAACGCATGACGCTTGAAAAGCGGTCCTGACGGGCCGCTTTTTGCATATACATCTGTGAGGACGGCCCGGCCCCGGGGCAAGGCCGGTTCGGAAGCGGGGAAAAAGCCCGTCCGGCGTATAAAAAAGCCCTAAGGCTTTTTTCATCGCCTTAGGGCTTTTCTGAGCTGGTGACCCGGCGGGGATTCGAACCCCGGACCCACTGCTTAAAAGGCAGTTGCTCTGCCGGCTGAGCTACCGGATCATGTTGTATGGAAACGCCGTCAACGGCAGAGAAATAGCTGGCTGGGACGGCTGGACTCGAACCAGCGGATGAGGGAGTCAAAGTCCCTTGCCTTACCACTTGGCGACGCCCCAATGTGGAAAGAAACAGGGGATCGGGGTGACCCCGATCCCCTACTTTTGTCTGGGGTGGGAGATGGGACTCGAACCCACGACACCCGGAACCACAATCCGGTGCTCTAACCAACTGAGCTACACCCACCACATATGATGACGTGAAATTTTGCCGACGTTCGCTCCAAAGGAGAGCTGGTACGCCAGAAGGGACTCGAACCCCTGGCCCACTGCTTAGAAGGCAGTTGCTCTATCCAGCTGAGCTACTGGCGCGAATTGATGGAGCAGGTGACGAGAATCGAACTCGCATCCCCAGCTTGGAAGGCTGGTGCCCT
>JAUNGH010000191.1:0-2498 GCA_030524605.1 Oscillospiraceae bacterium
CCCACGCCGTGATGGACGCCCTGAGCGGGGCGGCCCGGCTGGGGGATATCGGCAGGCTGTTCCCGGACACGGACCCGGCCTATGCGGGCATCTCCAGCCTGAAGCTGCTGGCGGAGGTCGGGCGGCTGCTGGGGGAGAGGGGCTATGCCGTGGTGAACATTGACGCCACGCTCCTGGCCCAAGCGCCGAAGGTGGCCCCCTATAAGCAGGCGATGGCGGAAAACATTGCCGCCGCCCTGGGCATCAGCCCGGAGCAGGTCAACGTGAAGGCCACCACCGAGGAGGGGCTGGGCTTTACCGGAGACGGCTCCGGCATGGCGGCCCACGCGGTGGCGCTGGTGGAAAAAAGATAGCGGAACGCGGACTGCGTTCCGCTGTCTTTTTTCAGAGTGAAGAGTGGAGATTGGAGAGTGGGGATGTCGTGTCCGGCTCCGCCGGACGATCTTGATCTGTTCCGCCTCCGGCGGAACTCCACATCTTCAATCTCAAATCTCCACTCTTCACTCTTCGATCTTTACGCTCCGCACCCCGTCCTTTTTTTCACATTCCCCAGTCTTCCAGATAGAATGGATAGAGAGGAGGAGTGCCTGTGGAGTACTATTTGATCCTTGCCCGCTCCGTCACGTTTGCCCAGCGGATGCAGAGAGCGCTGGACCGGGCGGGCATTCGAAGCCAGATTTTCCGCGCGCCCAGGGACCTGACCAGCCTGGGATGCGCTTATGCCGTGCGGGTGGCCGTGAACGACCTGTCCCCGGCCCTGGTCACGCTTCATAAGATGTCGCTGGAACCGATCCAGATCTTTTTGTACCAGCGCGGCCTGTACCGGGAGGTGAGGGCATGATCTATTTTGACAGCGCGGCGACCACGTTCCAAAAGCCCCGGACGGTGGGGGCCGCCATGCAGGAGGCCATGGTCTCCATGAGCTCTCCGGGCCGGGGCGGACACCCCGCCGCCATGCGGGCGGCGGAGACGGCCTTCCAGTGCCGGAGCGAGCTGGCGGAGCTGTTTCACCTGGAAAATCCGGAGCAGGTGGTGTTCACATCCAACGCCACCCACGGACTGAATATCGCCGTCAAGAGCCTGGTGCCCCGGGGCGGACGGGTGGTGGTCTCGGGCTATGAGCACAACGCCGTCACGCGGCCCCTGACGGCTCTGGGCGCCAGGATCGCGGTGGCGGAAGCGCCCCTGTTCGATCCGGACGCGGTGGCCGCGGCCTTCGACCGGCTGGTCGTGCCGGGGACCAGCGCCGTGGTTTGCAACCACGTTTCCAATGTGTTCGGTTTCATCCAGCCGGTGGAGGAGGTCGCCGCCATCTGCCGGGCCAGGCGGGTACCCTTCATCGTCGATGCGTCCCAGTCTGCGGGGATCCTGCCCCTGGACATGGAGCGCCTGGGGGCGGCCTTTATCGCCATGCCGGGGCACAAGGGCCTGTACGGGCCCCAGGGCACCGGCGTGCTGCTGTGCGGGGACGGCGTGAACGCGAAAACCCTGCTGGAGGGCGGCACCGGAAGCCTCTCCATCCAGCAGGAGATGCCGGACTTCCTGCCGGACCGGCTGGAGGCGGGCACCCACAACATGCCGGGCATCAACGGGCTGCTGGCGGGGGTGCGGTACGTTCGGAAGCGGGGGCTGCACTCCATCTGCGACCGGGAGCGGCGGCTGGCGCTGCTGGCGGCGGAGGGGCTGCGGACCGTGCCGGGCGTCCGGATTTTTGCCCTGCCGGGACTGCGGGACCAGGCGGGCGTTTTGTCCATCGTCCCGGAAAAGAAAGACGTGGAAACGGTGGGCGACGCCCTGGCGGAGCGGGGTATCGCCGTGCGGACGGGGCTGCACTGCGCACCGCTGGCCCACCGCAGCGCGGGGACGCTGTCCACCGGCACCATCCGCCTGAGCTTTTCCGATTTCAACACGCCGGAGGAGGTCTATCGGTGTCTCGCGGTCCTGCGGGATATTCTGCGGTGATTTTTCTGAACAGACCGTGAATTTTAGCCCGATTCACCTTGCAATTGACTGCCATATTTTATATAATCAATGTATTCATGGCCTGAAAGGGATGATGACGTCAAAATGAATCTGACATTTGCGGAGCTGCCCGCCGTGATCGGCCGGTATCTGCTCTCCCTGCAAATCACGGATATTCTGGACATCGCCATCATGGTGTTCCTGCTGTACAAGGTCCTGACGCTGGTGCAGAGCACGAAGGCAGCCAGTCTGCTGAAGGGGCTGTTTGTCTTCCTGGCGCTGCTGGGCCTGTCCTATGTGTGCCACCTGCACGGCATTTATTTCCTGATGAGCCGCATGGTGGACATGGGCGTTCTGGCGCTGATCATCCTGTTCCAGCCGGAGATCCGCCGGATCCTGGAGCAGATGGGCAGCAAGCGCTTCATCGCCTTTTTCGCCCACGCAGAGGCAGGCAACGTCATAGAGCAGACCATCGGACAGACCGTGCTGGCCTGCACGGAGATGTCCCAGTCCCGCACCGGCGCCCTGATCGTCTT
>JAUNGH010000191.1:2508-4326 GCA_030524605.1 Oscillospiraceae bacterium
CACGGTGCTGGACGCGTCCGTCTCCAGCGAGCTGCTGAAGAATATCTTTTTCGTCAAGGCTCCCATGCACGACGGCGCCGTCATCGTCCGCAACGGGCGGGTCCTGGGCGCCGGGTGCATGCTGCCCCTGAGCAAAAACGTGAACCTCAGCCGGGACCTGGGCATGCGGCACAGGGCCGGTATCGGCATGAGCGAAAATTCCGACGCGGTGGTGGTCATCGTGTCGGAGGAGACCGGCTCCATCTCCGTGGCCATCGGCGGCATGCTGAAGCGCCATTTGAAGCCGGAGACCCTGGAGAACCTCCTGCGGAACGAGTTGCTTCCGCAGGACGACTCCGCTTCGGACAAGCAGAAGTTCAAAATGATGAACCTGCTGCGCGCCAGGAAGAACGGAGGTGCGGACGATGCCGAGTGAAAAGAACAGCAAGCGAAAGGCCCTGTACCTGCTGCTGGCGGTCCTGGTGGCGGCGGCCATCTGGTTCTTCGTGGACGAGAGCAGTGACCGCACTGTTGACCGGGAGATCAGCGGCATCCCCATCACCTATACCAGCGTGGACACGGTCCTGGCGGACCGGGGCCTGATGCTGCTGGACGAGGGGACCACCGCCACCATTGACCTGACGGTGACGGGAGGCCGCCGTCAGGTCGCCGCGCTGGACGCCGACGACATCCGCGTTACCTGCGACCTCCAAAGCGTCACCGGCCCCGGCATACAGCAGGCGTCGATCAAAATCACCGTGGACAAGAAGAACGGCAGCAGCGTGAAGGAACAGAGCATTTTCATGGCCACCGTGAATATCAGCGAACTGTACAGCAAGACAGTGGATGTCAAATGCCAGCTGATCGGCGAGGTGGCGGAGGGCTATACCGCCGAGCCGCTGCGCCTGTCTCCGGAGAAAGTGGAGATCCGGGGCCAGGAAGAGGACATTGACCCCGTCAGCTACGCCAAGGTGACGCTGGACATCGGCGAGGCCGCCACGGAGACCGTCTCCCAGACCCTTACCTGGCAGTTCTATGACGAAAACGACCGCCTGGTGGACAGCACGGGCATCCACCCCGTGGTGGAGAGCGTTCAGGCGACGCTGCCGGTCTCCGTGAAAAAGGACTTGCAGCTTGTCGTGGACTTCAAGGAGTCTCCCGGCGCCCGGGTGGGGAACCTGAATCAGACCATTTCGCCTCCCATCATCACGGTTTCCGGCGACGCGGCACAGCTGAAGAACGTGGACACCATCACCTTGGGCACGTTTGACCTGCTGGATCTGGTGGAGAACGGCGAGACCACGGGACACACCTATTCCATCATCATCCCGGACGGCTGCAAGAATCTCAGCGGCGTGACCCGCGCCACCCTGACGGTCTCCTTCAAGGATATGACCAGGGGCGAGGTCGCGGCGACCCGGTTTGAAGCCGCCAATGTCCCGGAGGGCAAGACCGTCCGCATCCTGACGGAGGAGCTGCCCGTGTCAATCTTCGGCACTGCGGCGGACGTGGAGGCCGTGACCGGGGAGAATGTCACCGTTATCGCGGATCTGAGCGACTACTCCGGCGCGTCCGGCACCTATACGGTCCCAGCCACCGTGCAGATCGGCACCTCCGGCGACGTGGGCGTGTCCGGCACCTATCAGGTGCAGGTCACCATTCAGGAGGAGCAGGCGGAGCCGGAGCCGCCGGAAGAATGACACAGGAGAGGCATTATGACCCAAATCGCAACTGTTGAACGGATCCTTGATTCCAATCACGCCGAGATCTCGGTGCCCCGGAAATCCGCCTGCGGCCACGACTGCGAGGAGTGCGCGGGCTGCGGCGTCACCGGCGCGG
>JAUNGH010000192.1 GCA_030524605.1 Oscillospiraceae bacterium
GGGGCAGGCCATGGCGCAGCGGTTGCACTGGATGCAGGCCTCGGGATTCCACAGGGGGACATTGACGGCCACGCCGCGCTTGGAGTAGGCGGTGGTGCCGTTCTCCCAGGTGCCGTCCAGACAGTTGTGCTTTTTGAACAGGGACACCGGCAGCTTGTCGCCGTGCTGGCGGTCCATGGGGACCACGATCTCCCTGACAAATGGCGTGCCCTTCGGCTCCTCGGCCTCGCCGTCCGCCGCGTTGGCCCAGCTCTCCGGGATGTCCACCCGGACCATGCCGCTGAGGCCGGCGTCCACGGCGCGGTTGTTCAGATCCACGATCTCCTGGCCGCCCTTTTTGAAGTAGCTGTTGTAGTTGCCCCGCTTCATCTCCTCCACGGCCATCTCGATGGGGATGACCTGGGTCAGCTGGAAGAAGGCGGACTGCAGGATGGTGTTGATGCGGCCGCCCAGGCCCAGTTCCCGGGCAATGCCGGTGGCGTCCATGATGTAGAACCGGGCGTGCTTGCCGGCCAGGTCCCGCTTCATCTTGGCGGGCAGCCGGGTCTCCAGTTCCTCCACGCTCCAGGGGCAGTTCAGCAGGTACACGCCGCCGTCCTTCAAATCGGCGGTGGTGTCGTACTTATCCACATAGGTGGGTGCGTGGCAGGCCACGAAATCGGCGGAGGACACCAGATAGGTAGCCCGGATGGGCTCGTCACCGAAGCGCAGGTGGCTCTGGGTCAGGCCGCCGGACTTCATGGAGTCGTAGGAGAAATACGCCTGGGCGTATTTGTCGGCGGCCAGGCCGATGGTGGTGATGGCGTTCTTGTTGGCGCCCACGGTGCCGTCGCCGCCCAGGCCCCAGATCTTGCAGGCGGTCTGGCCGGGATAGTCCAGGGCGATCTCCTCATAGGGCAGAGAGGTGAAGGTCACGTCGTCCTCAATGCCGATGGTAAAGCTGTTCTTGGGGGTCTCCTGCCGGAGGTTGTCGTACACCGCCACGATCTGGCCGGGGGTTGTGTCCTTGGAAGCCAGGCCGTACCGGCCGCCCACCACCTGGATGTCCCCCCGGCCCGCCTGCTGGAGGGCGCTCTGGACATCCAGATACAGCGGCTCACCCACGGAGCCGGACTCCTTGGTGCGGTCCAGCACCGCGATCCGCCTGCAGGTGGCGGGGACGGCGTCTGCGAAGTGCCGGATGGAGAAGGGGCGGTACAGATGGACCTGCACCATCCCCACCTTGCGGCCCCGGGCGTTCAAATAGTCCACCGTGTCCTTCACCGTCTCCGCGCCGGAGCACATGATGACGATGACCTCCTCGGCGTCGGGGGCGCCGTAGTAGTTGAAGAGCTTGTAATCCCGGCCCGTCAGCTTGTTGATCTCATCCATGTAGTGCTGCACCACGCCGGGGATGGTGGCGATCCGCTCGTTGGCGCCCTCCCGGCACTGGAAGAACACGTCGGGGTTGACGGTGGTGCCCCGGGTGGAGGGGTGCTCCGGGTTCAGGCCGTTCTTCCGGAAGGCCTGGAGCTGCTTCTCGTCCACCAGCCTGCCCAGGTCGTCATAGTCCAGGGCCTCGATGCGCTGCATCTCATGGGAGGTGCGGAAGCCGTCGAAGCAGTGCATGAAGGCATAGCGGCCGCCGATGGCGGACAGATGGGCCACAGCGCCCAGGTCCATGGCCTCCTGGGGAGAGGAGGACATCAGCATGCCGAAGCCGGTCATCCGGCAGGTCATGGCGTCGGAGTGGTCTCCGAAGATAGACAGCGCGTGGGCGCTGACGGTCCGGCAGGAGACGTGGAACACGCCGGGGAGGAACTCGCCGCCGATCTTGTACATGGGGGGGATCATCAGCAGCAGGCCCTGGGACGCCGTATAGGTGGTGGTCAGGGCGCCGGCCTGGAGGGAACCGTGGCAGGTGCCCGCCGCGCCGGCCTCCGACTGCATCTCGATGACCTCCACGGTATTTCCGAAAATATTTTTTCTGCCCTTGGCGGCCCACTCGTCCACCTTTTCCGCCATTGTGGAGGAGGGCGTGATCGGGAAGATCGCCGCCACCTCCGTAAATGCGTAGGACGCATATGCCGCCGCGGTGTTGCCATCCATCACAACGAACTTCTTTTTTGACATATCTCCTGGTTTCCTTTCCAAATCAATCTACCCTGTGAAACGCTTCCACATCCGCGGCAGCGGCATTCCGAAAAATCGCCGTGTCGCAGGAATAGCCGATAAAGCCGGCCCCCATGGCCCGCAGCTCTCTCGCCGCGGCCACGCTGTCGGCAGAGCAGCCGGTCCTGATGCCCTTTTCCGCGGCGCAACGGATCACGCCGTGGATGCAGGTGGTCACCTTGGGATGGTCGAGCTGGCCGATCAGCCCCAGAGCGCCGGACAGGTCATAGGGCTCGACAAACAGCACGTCGATGCCCGGCACCTCCAAAATCGCGTCCAGATTCTCAATCGCCCTGCCGCCCTCCAGCTGGAGCATCACGACGGCCTCCTGTGCTCCGGCAACATACGTGTCTCCGGGGACGGCGCCGTAGCAGGCGGAACGGGCAAACCGGCAGGTGCCGCGGCTTCCGCCGGGCGCGAATTTTACCGCCGCCACGGCCTCCCGCGCCTGCTGCGCCGTGCCGATCCCCGGGATCAGCAGGCCGCCGGCTCCCGCGTCCAGCGCGCGGCCGATCCACCTGTCATCTCCCCGGGGCACCCGGACCATCGGCAGCACACCGGCGGCATCGGCGGCCCGGATCAGGTCCTGCAGCTCCTGAAAGCTCCCGGGGCCGTGCTCCATGTCCAGCAGGACAAAATCATATCCCGCGTATCCCGCAGCCTCCACAAACGCGGGGTCTGTGGTCGTCATAAACGGGCCAAACACGCCCCCCGGGGAGCCCAGGGCCGCCCGGAACGCCTCCATGCCCGCCATGGACGGCATCTGCGCCTTCATTACCCTCATCTCCTGTTTCCCGCGTGGGTCCGCGGTTTTCAATGGCCCTCACTTCATATCCGGGTATGCCCTGGCAACATAATCCCCGATCCGGCGGACGGCCTCCTTCAGATTCTCGTCCGAATTGGCAAAGACCAGGCGGAGGTAGCCCTCGCCCATGGCTCCGAAGGCGGAGCCGGGGACCACCACGACGCCCGCCTGCTCCAGCAGCTCCTCCGCGAATTCCTGGGAGCTCTTCCCGAATGCCTTGATGTTGACAAAGGCGTAGAAACTGCCCGCGGATTTTTTGCAGCTGAAGCCGGGAATGGCGTTGATGCCGTCGATCAGGATATCCCTGCGGCGGGTATAGTCCTCCACCATCTTCTCCACGCAGCTTGTGCTGCGGAGAGCCTCTACGGCGGCCGCCTGGGAGAAGGTGGAGACGCAGGAGGCGACGCCCTCCTGCAGCTGGGCCAGCTTTTTGATGTAGGCCGGATCGGGCGCCAGCAGATAGCCCACCCGCCAGCCGGTCATGGCGTAGGCCTTGGAGAAGCTGTTGTAGACAAACACCCTGTCCCGGACCTCGGGGACCTGGGCGATGCTGAAGGGCTTCATCCCGTCATAGATAATGCAGTCATAGGGCTCGTCGGAGAGCACCCACAGGTCGTGCTTTTTTGCGATCCCGGCGATAGCCAGGATGTCCTCCTTCGTCAGCACCGCGCCGGTGGGGTTGCAGGGGGAATTCAGCAGGATCGCCCTGGTGCTGGGTGTGATGGCCTTTTCAATGTCCCGGGCCTGCATCCTGTATTCATGCTCCTCATAGGTGGGGACGGGGACCACCCTGGCGCCCACGATGGCCGCCTGCCCGTAATAGTTGGGGAAGCAGGGGTCCGGGACCAGAAGCTCGTCGCCCGGGTTCAGCAGCAGCATCATGGAGAGCATCAGCCCCTCCATAGCGCCCACCGTGACGATGACGTGGTCCTTCGTATAACCCTCCCAATAGGACTTGTACTTGCTGGCGACAGCCTCCCGCAGTTCGGGGGTGCCCGCGTTGGGGGCATAGTGGGTCTGCCCCTCGTCAAGGGCCTTTTTCGCGGCCTCTTTGATGTAGTCCGGCGTGTCAAAATTCGGCTCGCCCACCGTCAGCTTGATGGCCTCGGGGTGCTGGACCGCCAGGTCGAACATTTTTCTGATGCCGGAGGGCGGATAGTTCAGCGCTCTCTCCGAAATACGCAGCGCTTCTGCCATAACACTGATCTCCTTCCATGATTCCTTTTGGGGTCTCCCGGCGTATCCGCCCGGGGGGCGGGTAAGCCGGGCGCAGACAAAAAAATTCGCGGCGGGCCGTCTTTTTCCCAGGACACAGCCCCGCGCGGCCCCCGAGCCGGTCCGCG
>JAUNGH010000193.1 GCA_030524605.1 Oscillospiraceae bacterium
CAAGGTCACCCCGCTGCTGATCGAGGCCATCAAGGCCGCCAAGGCTGCGAAGTAAAAGCGCTTTACAGATACTGCAAAGAGAGCCATCCTTTTTAAGGGTGGCTCTCTTTACTGCCGGACGCCGGCTGCGCTGCTCATCCGGACCACGTCCGATAAAAAAATCTTGAAAAAATCGCCGGCGTGTGATATACTTTCTATAATTAAGAATATTGATACCTAGCAAAATCGGAGAAATCCGGTGACGCAAAGCTACAGGGACTACTCCGAGAGGAATGTCAGCCAGCTGCCGCAGTACAAGCGCATTGTACTGCGGCTTTTTTTATTTTTATGGCGCTATGGGGGGAAGGCCCCGGCGCCAAACAGCTTCGAAAGGGGGCGGGAGCATGCAGGAAGTACTGAGAAGCGAGAGGAAGTTTATGGTCAGCATGGCTGACTTTATCAGAAAAAGCCATAAGCTCCAACAGCTGCTCCACGAGGATCCCCACAATGGCCCCCACGGCTATCTGGTCCGCTCCCTCTATTTTGACACGGAGTACGACGGGGACTTTTTCGACAAGGAATACGGCATGGAGGTGCGAAAAAAGCTGCGGCTGCGGATTTACGATCCTCAAAACACGTCCGCCGTGCTGGAGATGAAGCAAAAGCAGGGGGAGCAGCAGCTGAAGCGCTCCCTGCGGCTGCGGCGGGAGGACGCACAGCGGCTGATCGCCTGTGATTATACGCCTCTGCTGCGCTATCCGGAGCCCTTTGCCGCGGAGTGCTACGCCCTCATGAACAGCCGCTGCTACCGGCCCAGGACCGTGATCCAATACCGGCGGAAAGCCTTTATCGCCAAGGAAAACAGCATCCGCATCACCTTTGACCACCAGATCGACGCCGCAGCCGGAAATTTCGATCTGTTCGATCCAAAGCTCATCATGAATCCGGTGATGGAGCGGGGATCGGCTGTGCTGGAGGTCAAGTACAACGGCTTTCTCCTGGGGTACATCAAGGAAATGCTGGGGGATCTTGAAAAAAGCGAGCTGTCTGTCAGCAAATACTGCCTGGCCAGGCAGATCAGCTATCAAACACACTTATAAAAGGAGCGTAAGCGCGTGAAAGAGACGATTTTTCAGCTTTTGAAGGACCAGGGAGATCTGACCTGGGAGCAGATCGTGACCCGCATTGCGATGACTGTCCTGCTGGGACTGGTCATTTTTGTATCCTATTACATTTCCCACCGGGGCACCATCTACAGCCGGAAGTTCAACGTGAGCCTTGTCATACTCGCCGTGCTGACCGGAACGGTCATGATCGTCATCGGCAACAACATCGCCCTTTCCCTGGGTATGGTGGGCGCGCTGTCCATTGTCCGCTTCCGCACCGCCATCAAGGACTCCCGGGATACCATGTACCTGTTCTGGGCCATCATCGTGGGCATCTGCTGCGGCGTGGGAAGCTTTTTCGTGGCGGCGGCGGGAAGCGGCGCGGTGTTTTTGGTGCTGCTTCTTTTCGGCGCGGTGAAGAACGACAGCCGCATCCTGCTGATCATCCGCGGGGCCAGACGGTCCGAGAGCAAGGTGGAGACGCTGGTATTTCAGAGCTTTGACCGAAAGGCGAGGCTGCGGGTGAAGAACACCACGCCGGACACGGTGGAGCTGATCTATGAGCTTTCGGAAAAGATCCTGACAAGGGCCAGAAAGAAGAATCCCAACCTGAGCGACGCCTTCTACGCCCTGGAGGATATCGAATACGTGAATTTTGTTATGCAGAACGACGAGATCTCCAACTGATTTTGAAGTGAGGCGAAGGCGTTGAAATATAAACTATGGGGCGCGCTCCTCTGTGTCTGCGCCATCGCCCTGTCGCTGGCGGCTCCGCTTTTTGAAAACGGCGTGGAGACCCGCTATCACCAGCACCGGGACGCGCCTGCCAAAGCGGAGGACACGGTGGCGGCCGGGACACTTTCCACCCACCTGCCACTGGTGGAGATCGACACCGGCGGCGTGGAGATCCCGGGAAAGGGCGCTTACAGGGAAGACGGAAGTTCCTATTATACCGTGGCGGCGGATGGGAGCGACGCGATCACCGCGCATATGGATGTGATAGACCATGATACCACATACAACCACGCCGGAGACGAACCGACGCTCAGCACCGAAATAACCATCCATGTGCGCGGAAACTCCTCCAGATTCTTTGACAAAAGCGGGTATGCCATCCGGCTGATCAACGCCGACGGGACCAACAATCCCCAGGTGATGATGGGGATGGACGCCCACCATGAATGGATCCTTCATGGGCCGTATTTGGATAAAACGCTGATCAGAAATTACATGTGGTACAACATCGGCGGAGAGATCATGGATTACTCTCCCAACGTCCGCTTTTGCGAAGTGATCCTGAATGGGGAATACCAGGGCTTGTATCTGATGGTGGAGCGGATCACTGCCGGGACAAATGGGGCTCGCCTGAATTTAACGGTCAATGCAAAGAGGAATACCTTCAGCGGCTATCTGCTTCAGTTGAACGGCGGCCGCCCGACCGACGGCGCACAGACCAACCAGTTCACCTATTACAGCAAGCGGCTCCCGTTTCAAATAGATATCGTCTATCCCGGTGCCAGCAATATTACGCCAGAGATCGTTGAGGGCATCAGCAAGGATTTCTCCGACTTTGAGAAAGCGATGTACTCCTATGACTATGACAACGAAAAATACGGCTATGCCGCAATGATCGAAACGGAGTCTTTTGTCGATTACTTCCTGATCAATGAGCTGACCTGCAACTATGACGCGGGCTGGATGTCCACTTACATCTACAAAGACGTCAACGGCAAATTCAAGCTGTGCCTTTGGGATATGAACTCCGTCTGCAACAATTATCAGGACGATATGGTGACGGTAGAGGGCTTTCAGACACAGTACTGCCCCTGGTACGTGATGCTGATCAAGGACGAGGATTTTACCGACGCCATCATCAACAGGTACTGGGAACTGCGGAAGACCTTCTTCAGCGAGGATTATCTCAACCAGTATATTGACGACACCATCGCTTTTCTGGGGCCGGCCATTGACCGTAATTTTTCGGTATGGGGCTATAGCTTTGAGCAGGAATATGATCTCCTGACCCCGACGGAACGGAATCCCCGAAGCTATGAGGGGGCCGTTGCGCAGATGAAATCCTTTTTAACTGACCGCATCACCTGGATGGACGAGAACATCGACACCCTGCGGCAGTACTCGGCGGAGTCCAAGGTGAAGAAATTCAACGAAAACGCGAACTGACGGGGGCGGCCCATGAAGAAATTTATTATCGTGATCGCGGTCCTCGTGGTGCTGTACATCGGGTGGGACTACGCTTACTACCGGCTGGGCTGGTACATAGACCTTCATCCCGATCAGGCGGTCTCCACCTTCATGCGCACCCAGGGGGACCAAATTTATCAGCTGACGGACGATGGGGAACAGCCCTTCGAGATCCGGGGCGTGAACCTGGGCTCCGGAGAGCCGGGGGAGTGGTCCACGGACTTTGCCATCGACAAGGACACCTATCTGCGCTGGTTTGGCTATATGCAGGAGATGGGCGCCAACACGGTGCGGGTCTACACCATCCAGGCAGACGATTTCTACGAGGCGTTTTACGAGTACAACAGGGATCGGGAGGAGCCACTCTATCTGCTTCAGGGCGTCTGGGTCAACGACTATGTGCAGAATTCCCACCGGGACGCCTATGACGACGATTTCCTGAGCACCTTTCTGGACGACTGCCGGACGGTGGTGGATGTGATCCACGGGAAGAAAAAGCTCTCTTTGGGCCGGGTGGCCAGCGCCGGCTCCGGCACCTACCGGCGGGATATCTCCCAGTGGGTCATCGGCTATATCCTGGGTGTGGAGTGGGAGGATGTGACGGTGGTCTACACTGACGAAAAGTACGCCGGTGTGGACGGCTATACATCATGTGAAGGAGAATACCTTTACACATCGGAGGACGCAACGCCCTTCGAGGCGATGCTGACCCGGGTGGGCGACCAGATCATCGAATACGAGTCCAAGCGCTACAAGCAGCAGCGGCTGATCGCCTTCTCCAACTGGCCCACCACCGATCCCTTTACCTACCCCGAGGACGTGACCAACTTCTTCATGAAGTGCGCCCAGGTGGATGTAGAGCACATCAAGGGCACCGAAAACTTTCTGGCGGGGCAGTTTGCCTCCTATCATGTCTACCCTTACTACCCTGATTACCTGAGCTATGTGGACGATTGGAGCGTCCTTGGCCTGGACATGGCTGCCTATGCGCTGGACGGCGGGA
>JAUNGH010000194.1:0-2893 GCA_030524605.1 Oscillospiraceae bacterium
TGTCATAAGCCTCGAACTCAGCCTTGCCCTGGTAAGACAGCCACTTGGTGATAGCAGCGGTCAACGTGGTCTTGCCGTGGTCGACGTGACCGATGGTGCCGATGTTGACATGGGGCTTGGTTCTTTCAAATTTCTGCTTAGCCATTTGAAAATCCTCCTATCAATTTACAAAATCAACTTGCAGCAACGCGAAATTCAATCAGCATTGCTTATTTTACAGTATATCGCGGGGAAAATCAATCCCTTTTTCCAAGCGCCGCTTACTCGTGCTTGGTGCGGGTCTCCACGATCTTGTCCCGCAGGCTCTTGGGCAGCTCACAGTAGCTGTGGGGCTCCATGGTGTACTGGCCGCGGCCCTGGGTGGAAGAGCGCAGGTCAGTGGCGTAGCCGAACATGTTGGCCAGAGGCACCAGCGCGTCCACCTGCTGTGCGCCGGGACGGGCCTCCTGGCCCAGGATCTGGCCGCGGCGGGCGGTCAGGTCGCCGATCACGGTGCCCAGATAGTCGTCGGGGGCGATGACGCTGACCTTCATGATGGGCTCCAGCAGGACGGGATCGGCCTTGCGCATAGCCTCCTTGAAGGCCATGGAACCGGCGATCTTGAACGCCATTTCAGAGGAGTCGACCTCATGATAGGAGCCGTCGTACAGGGTGACCTTGACATCCACAACGGGGAAGCCCGCCACCACACCGGACTGCAGGGCGCCGCGGATACCGGCGTCGACAGCGGGGATGAACTCCTTGGGAATGGAGCCGCCCACGACGGCGTTGATAAACTCGTAACCCTTGCCGGACTCGTTGGGCTCCAGCTTGATCTTGACGTGGCCGTACTGGCCGGAACCGCCGCTCTGGCGCTTGTACTTGGTATCCTGGTCCACCAGCTTGCGGACGGTCTCCTTGTAGGCGACCTGGGGAGCGCCGACGTTGGCCTCCACCTTGAACTCGCGCAGCAGGCGGTCCACGATGATCTCCAGATGCAGCTCGCCCATGCCGGCGATGATGGTCTGGCCCGTCTCCTCGTCGGTGTAGGTCTTGAAGGTGGGATCCTCCTCGGCCAGCTTGATCAGGCCCATGGTCATCTTCTCCTGACCGGCCTTGGTCTTGGGCTCGATAGCCACGCGGATAACGGGCTCGGGGAACTCCATGGACTCCAGGATGATGGGGTGCTTCTCATCGCACAGAGTATCGCCGGTGGTGGTGTTCTTCAGGCCCACGGCGGCTTCGATATCGCCGGCGTAGACCTCCTCGATATCCTCCCGGTGGTTGGCGTGCATCTGCAGGATGCGGCCCATGCGCTCCTTCTGGTTCTTGACGCTGTTGAGCACGGTGGAGCCGGTGGTCAGATGGCCGGAGTACACACGGAAGAAGCTCAGACGGCCCACATAGGGGTCGGTCATGATCTTGAAAGCCAGGGCGGCGAAGGGGGCGTTGTCGTCGGAGGGACGCTCTTCCTCCTCGTCCGTCTTGGGGTTGACGCCCTTGATGGGGGGGATATCCAGAGGAGAGGGCATATAGTCGACGATGGCGTCCAGCATCTTCTGCACACCCTTGTTCTTGTAAGAGGTGCCGCAGGTGACGGGGACCATCTCGTTGGCGATGGTGGCCTTGCGGATAGCGGCGCGGATCTTCTCCTGAGAGACCTCCTCACCGCCCAGATAGGCCTCCATGATCTCATCGTCAAACATGGAGACGGCGTCCATCAGCTTCTCACGATACTCATTGGCCAGGTCCACCATGTCCTCGGGGATGGGCTCCACGCGCAT
This sequence comes from Oscillospiraceae bacterium, assembly GCA_030524605.1. Classification (GTDB taxonomy): domain Bacteria; phylum Bacillota; class Clostridia; order Oscillospirales; family Oscillospiraceae; genus Oscillibacter. The sequence goes on from JAUNGH010000194.1 coordinate 1,764, forward strand.
ATCCTTGCCCAGATCGTCATAATAGATGTCAGCGTCCATCTCGATCAGGTCGATGATGCCCTTGAAGGTATCCTCGCTGCCGATGGGGAGCTGGATGGGCACGGCGTTGCACTTGAGACGGTCGTCGATCATGTGCAGCACGTTGTAGAAGTCGGCGCCCATGATGTCCATCTTGTTGACATAGATCATGCGGGGGACCTTGTAGTTGTCGGCCTGGCGCCACACAGTCTCGGACTGGGGCTCCACACCGCCCTTGGCGCACAGAACGGTCACAGAGCCGTCCAGCACGCGCAGGGAACGCTGGACCTCAACGGTGAAGTCCACATGGCCCGGGGTGTCGATGATGTTGATGCGGGTGGGCTTGAACTGGTTCTTGGAACCAGACCAATAGCAGGTAGTAGCAGCGGAGGTGATGGTGATACCACGCTCCTGCTCCTGGGCCATCCAGTCCATGGTGGCGGTGCCATCATGGGTCTCACCGATCTTATAGTTCACGCCGGTGTAGAACAGGATACGCTCGGTGGTCGTCGTCTTGCCTGCATCGATGTGAGCCATAATGCCGATATTTCTGGTATTTTCAAGAGCTGTTTTTCTCGGCATACTGTTTCTCCTAACTTACCAGCGGAAGTGCGCGAACGCCTTGTTGGCCTCGGCGGCCTTGTGGACCTCCTCGCGCTTCTTGACCGCGGCACCGGTGTTATTGGCGGCATCCATGATCTCGCCGGCCAGACGCTCGGCCATGGTACGCTCGCTGCGGGCCCGGGAATACGCGGTCAGCCAGCGCAGACCCAGGGTCTGACGGCGGGCGGGACGGACTTCCATGGGGACCTGATAGTTGGCGCCGCCCACACGGCGGGCCTTGACCTCCAGGCTGGGCATGATGTTTTCCATAGCCTGGGTGAACACTTCAACGGGGTCCTTCTCGGTCTTCTCCTTGATCTGGTCGAAGGCCGCGTAGACCACCTTCTGCGCCACACCCTTCTTGCCATCCAGCATGACGCTGTTGACCAGCTTGGTCACGAGGATGGAGCCGTATACGGGATCGGGCAGAACTTCTCTCTTGGGAACATTACCTCTTCTGGGCACTATGCTTCCCTCCTTCATAATATTCTATGATCTCATAGGTACTC
>JAUNGH010000194.1:2993-4282 GCA_030524605.1 Oscillospiraceae bacterium
TATATAAACCTATTCGGCAAAGCTTTCAGTGTTTTGCAGAACTTACTTCTGCTTGGGACGCTTGGCGCCGTACTTGGAACGGCTCTGCATACGGCCGGAGACGCCCTGGGTGTCCAGAGTGCCGCGGATGATGTGGTAACGGACGCCGGGGAGGTCCTTGACACGGCCGCCGCGGATCATGACCACGGAGTGCTCCTGCAGGGAGTGGCCCACGCCGGGGATATAGGCGGTGACCTCATAGCCGTTGGTCAGACGCACACGGGCGATCTTACGCAGAGCGGAGTTGGGCTTCTTGGGAGTCGCAGTTCTCACGGCGGTGCAGACGCCTCTCTTCTGGGGAGAAGGCAGGTCGGTGGTCTTGGTCTTCAGGGTGTTCAGACCGAACTGCAGCGCGGGGGAAGTGGACTTGTAGGTAGCCTGTTGTCTTCCTTTACGGACCAGCTGGTTAAAAGTAGGCATTGAATTTCTCCTTTCTTTTCATATTTTTGACAGCCGCTTTTGGCGGACAGTCTCTATTTTTTGCGGAAAGCCGCAAGGCTATTCCGAAAAAACCAAAATTATTCCGACAGGACGGCCACCACAGACGCGCCCACGGTGATGCCGCAGGCACGGCCAAGCTGGGCCATGGTGCCTCCGTCCTCCACGGGGATGCCGGCGGCGGCGCAGCCGGCGGCCACAGGCTCCGTAATGGCGGGGTCGGCGTCACAGGCGAGATAGACCCGTTTCGCGCGGCCATCCCGGATCGCTTTGCGGGACTGCTTCACGCCGATGACCTTCTCCTGGGAAGCAAGTTCCGTGATCACGGGAATTCCTCCTGATATGCATGGCAAAATTCGCGGAACATACCCGCGCATTTGGAAATTATAGCATAGGTCTTTCAAGTCGTCAAGTATTTCCGTGAAACGGATTTTTATTTTTCATTTTTTCATATTCTGCAGCTTTTGCCGGAATTTTACGGGCTTTATCCGGCTTTTTATGCAAAAAAGGGCGGCCGCGTTTCCGCGGCCGCCTTGGCTTACGGTTGACCAGACTCAGTCCTCGAACGCAGGGATCTCCTCCGCCCCGGCGGGCGCCGTTTCGGGCACCAGCTCCTCGGCGAAGGTGTGGTAGGCCTGGAGGCCGGTACCCGCGGGGATCAGCTTGCCGATGATGACGTTCTCCTTCAGGCCCTGGAGATGATCCGCCTTGCCCTTGATGGCGGCCTCGGTCAGGACCTTGGTAGTCTCCTGGAAGGAGGCGGCGGACAGGAAGGAGTCGGTGGCCAGGGATGCCTTGGTGATGCCCATCAG
>JAUNGH010000005.1 GCA_030524605.1 Oscillospiraceae bacterium
CAACGTGCTGGTGGCCACCGGGGCCAAGGAACTGTCCGCCTTCGCCGCCCTGGAGCCCCGGCGGGTCTTTGCCCGGGTGCTGCCCACCCATATGGGGATCGAAGCCTGCGAAAAGCTGGGGCTGCCCCACCGCAACATCCTGGCCCTCCAGGGGCCGTTTACCCAAAAACTCAACGAGGCCATGCTGGAGCAGTACCGCATCCGCTGGCTGGTCACCAAGGACGGCGGCGGCGCCGGCGGCTTTGCGGAAAAGCAGGCGGCGGCCCGGGCGGCGGGCGCGGGGCTGATCCTGGTGGACCGTCCCCCGGACGACGGCGTCAGCATGGAGGCGATCCTGGACGAATTGGGAGGGAGTTTGACATGAGAGTGTGCCTGGTGGGAACCGGCTGCGGAACGGAGGATACGCTGACAGGGCAGGGGCTGGCCGCCATCGGGGAGGCGGAGCTGATCGTCGGGTCGTTCCGGCTGCTGCAATCGCTGCCCCCCCACAGCGCCCGGTGTGAAGCGGCCACCGGGCCGGAGGAGATCCTCCGGCTGCTGACGGGCTCCGGCTGCGGGCGGGCCTGCGTCGTCTACAGCGGCGACACGGGGTTTTACTCCGGCGCCAAAGGGCTGCTGCCCCTGCTGGAGGAGCGGGGCATCGAGGCGGAGGTGCTCCCCGGCGTATCCAGCCTGCAGTATTTTGCCGCGAAGCTGCGCCGCCCCTGGCAGGACTGGCGGCTCTGCTCCGCCCACGGCGTGGACTGCGACCCCGTGGCGGCGGTCAGCGGGGGCGTTCCCGCTTTTTTCCTCACCGGCGGCGCGCGGGGGCCCGCCCTGCTGTGCGGCCGGCTGGCCCGGGCCGGGCTGGGGGGTCTGCCGGTGACGGTTGGGGAAAACCTCTCCTGTCAGGGCGAGCGGATCCTGACCGGAACCGCGGCGGATTTCGCCGCCCGGACCTTCGTGCCGCTGAGCGTCCTGCTGGCGGAGCCCGCGCCGGCGGCCCCCCGCCGGACACCGGGGCTGCCGGACGGGCTGTTCTGCCGGGGAGAGGTCCCCATGACGAAGCAGGAGGTGCGCGCCGCCATCCTGGCAAAGCTGGCGGTGGGGCCCGGCGACGTGTGCTGGGATATCGGAGCCGGGACCGGCAGCGTCAGCGTGGAGCTGGCCCTCAGCGGGCGTGAGGTCTGGGCCGTCGAGCGCCGGCCGGAGGCCTGCCGCCTGATTCTGGAAAACCGCGCCCGCTTTTCCGCCTGGAACCTGCATCTGGCGGAGGGGGCCGCGCCGGACGCGCTGTCCGGCCTGCCCCGGCCCGACGCGGTGTTCGTCGGCGGCAGCGGCGGCTTTTTGCGGGAGATCCTCGCCGCCGTCCACGGGGCCAATCCCGCCGCACGGATCTGCGTCTCCGCCATCGCGCTGGAGACCCTGGGCACGGCGGCGGAATGCCTTTCCGCCCTGGGGTACCGGGTGGAGGTCGTGCAGATCGCGGTCAGCCGCGCGAAAACCGCCGGGGAACTCCACCTGCTGATGGCCCAGAACCCGGTTTTTCTCATCACGGGGGAGATGGCATGAAGCGGATCATGATTGCCGCCATGGGCAGCGGCAGCGGCAAGACCGTCCTCACCTGCGGGCTGCTGCGGGCATTGCAGAGACGCGGCATTTCCGCCGAGGGCTTTAAGTGCGGCCCGGACTACATCGACCCCATGTTCCACCGCCGGGTGCTGGGGCTCCCCAGCCGGAATCTGGATCTGTTTTTGCAGGGGGCGGACGGCGTTTTGCGGACGCTCTCCAGGCAGCGGGCGGAGATTGCGCTTCTGGAGGGGGCCATGGGCTTTTACGACGGGCTGGGCGGCACGGACGAGGCCAGCGGCTGGCACGTGGCGGAGACGGTGGACGTCCCGGCCCTGCTGGCCCTGCGGCCCAAGGGGGCCAGCCTGACCCTGGCTGCCCAGGTGCGGGGGCTGCTGGAATTCCGCCGCCCCAGCCATATCGCGGGCCTGCTTCTGACGGAGTGCGCCCCCGCGCTCCATGCCCACCTGAAGCCCCTGCTGGAGCGGGAGACCGGGCTTCCGGTCCTGGGGTATCTCCCGCCCATGGAGGAGGCCCGGCTGGAGAGCCGTCATCTGGGGCTCCTCACGGCGGATGAGGTGGCGGATTTTGACCGGCGGTTCGACGCGGTGGCGGGAACGTTGGAAAAGACCGTGGATCTCGGATTGCTTTTGGAACTGGCAAAAGAGGCGGCGCCGTCCAAACCGGCCGTTCTTCCGTCCTTCGGATGCCGGTGCGCCGTCGCGGTGGCGCGGGATGACGCCTTCTGCTTTTACTATGCGGACAATCTGGACGCGCTGCGGGCGGCGGGGGCGGAGCTGCGCTTTTTCAGCCCGCTGGCCGACAGCGCCCTGCCGGAGGCGGACGGCCTGTACCTGGGCGGCGGATATCCGGAGCTCCATGCCGGGGCGCTCGGTGAAAACCGCGCCATGCTGGCCTGCGTCCGGCGGGCCGTCGCCGGGGGGCTTCCCACTGTGGCGGAGTGCGGCGGCTTTCTGTATTTGCAGCAGTCCCTGCGCTCGCCGGAGGGGACCGCCTGTCCGATGGCCGGTGTGCTGCCGGGCAGCGGGTTTCCCACGGACCGTCTGCGGCGTTTTGGGTATCTCAGCTTGTCCGCCGGCGGGGACAGCCTGCTTTTTCGCAGGGGCGAAGCCGTGCCCGCCCACGAATTCCACTATTGGGACTGCACGGAAAACGGCGGCGATCTGACGGCGGTCAAGCCTGACGGCCGTCAGTGGCGCTGCGGCTTTGCGTCGCCCACGCTGTACGCCGCGTTTCCGCACCTTCATTTCAACGGCGCCCTGCCGCTGGCGGAGCGCTTTGCCGCCGCCGCGGAGCAGTACCGAAAGGAGAACCGCAGATGACATTGCAGGAGACGATCGCCGCCGTCCGGGGCGCGGATGAATCCGCGCGGGAGCTGGCCCGCCACCGGTGGGACAGTCTCGCCAAGCCCCTGGGCAGCCTGGGGGTCCTGGAGGAGATGGTGACGCGCATCGCCGCCCTGACCGGCTCGGCGGACGTCGCGCTCCGGGACAGGGTTTTGCTGGTGCTCTGCGCGGACAACGGCGTGGTCGCCCGGGGCGTCAGCCAGTCGGACGCCTCCGTCACCGCCGCCGTAGCGGCCGCTCTGGGCGCAGACAGCAGCACCGTGAACTACATGGCCCGTGGGGCGGGCTGCCGGGTGCTGCCGGTGGATCTGGGGGTGCTGGACTTCCCCGGCGCGCCCGGCGTTTTGAGCCGCCGCATCCGCAACGGCGCGGCGGACATCACCCGGGGGCCCGCCATGACCCGGGCGGAGTGCGTCCGGGCCATAGAGACGGGAATCGCCCTGGCGGAGGAGCAAACGGCCCGGGGAGTCTCCATCCTGCTGACCGGGGAGATGGGGATCGGCAACACCACCACCTCCTGCGCCGTGGCGTGCGCGCTGCTGAACGGATCGCCCCAGGCGCTTGCCGGACGGGGGGCGGGCCTCTCCGACGCAGGGTTTGCCCGCAAGGTCCGGGCCATCCGGCAGGCCCTCCGGGTCAACGATCCCGACCCGGCGGATCCCGTCGATGTGCTGCAAAAGGTGGGGGGGCTGGATATCGCGGGGCTGTGCGGCGTCTGCCTGGGCGGCGCCCTGTGCCGCGTTCCGGTTTTGCTGGACGGGCTTATCGCCACCGTGGCGGCGCTCTGCGCCGTGCGCCTCTGCCCCCCGGCCCGGGACGCTCTGCTGGCCAGCCATGTATCGGCGGAGCCCGCCGCACAGATGATTTTGGACGAGCTGGGACTCAGCGGGCCCATCTCCGCCGGCCTCCGGCTGGGAGAGGGCGGCGGCGCCGTGGCGGCGTTGCCCCTGCTGGACATGGCACTGCGGGTCTATGGAAGCGGCCACACGTTCGGGGCGCTGGGCATCGACGCCTATACGCCGCAATAAGGGAGGGAAACGGGATGTTTACGCTGGTCATCGGCGGCGCCGCCAGTGGGAAAAGTGAATTTGCCGAGCGCCATGCTGCCTCCCTGCCCGGCGGGCGCGTCTATCTCGCCACCATGGAGCCCTGGGACGACGAGTGCCGCGCCCGCATTGCCAAACACCGTCTCGCCCGCGCCCACAGGGGGTTTGCGACGGTGGAACGCTATACCGATCTTGCCGGAGCGTCCCTTCCGGCGGGCGGCAGCGTCCTGCTGGAGTGCATGAGCAATCTGGTGGCCAACGAGCTGTACGCGCCGGGAGGCGGCGGCGCGGACGCGGCGGTCCGGGGCGTGGAGACGCTTCTGACGCGCTGCGCCCACCTGACGGTGGTGACCAACGAGGTGTTTTCCGGCGGAAGGGACTATGCAGGGGGCACGCTGCGCTATCTGGAGACGCTGGCCCGGGTCAACCGGATCCTGGCGCTGCGGGCCGATCTGGCGGTGGAGGTCGTGTGCGGGATACCCAATGTGCTGAAGGGGGCGTATCCATGAGGCTTTTGGAGACAGCGGCGGTGGCGTTTTCCATGTTTTCGGCGATTCCGATGCCGCAGCTTTCGTGGGACGACCGGAACATGCGCTACGCCCTCTGCGCCTTTCCCCTGGTGGGCGCCGTCATCGGCGGGGGCTGCTGGGGGTGGAGCCTGCTCTGCGGCGCCCTCCGCCTGCCGGCGCTTCTGCGGGGCGCGGGACTGTGCCTGCTCCCCGTGCTGCTCACCGGGGGCATCCACCTGGACGGCTGCTGCGACACCTGGGACGCCCTGGCCAGCCACGCCCCGGCCCGGCGGAAGCAGGAGATTTTGAAGGATCCCCATCTGGGCGCTTTCGCCGCCATCCGGCTGTGCTGCTATTTCCTGCTGACCTTTGCCCTGTGGGCCTCGCTGCCCCGGTTCCCGGCGGCGCCTGTTCTGCTGGGCTTCTGCCTGAGCCGGAGCCTTTCCGGGCTGGCGATCGCCGTGTTTCCGCTGGCAAAGGACACCGGCCTGGCCCACATGTTCGCAGCTGCGGCGGACAGAAGGCGGGTCTCCGCCGCGCTGGCGCTGCTGTCCGCCGGGCTGTGCGCAGGGCTGTGTGCCTGTGGCCTTGGCGGCGGGGCCATGGCGGCGGCCGCCCTGCTGGCGTTCCTCCGGTACCGGATTGTGGCCGTCCGGCAGTTCGGCGGGGTGTCCGGGGACCTGGCGGGCTGGTTTTTGCAGACGGCGGAGCTTTGGATGCTGATCGCTCTTTTCACTGTGGAGATATGGGAGGGAATGCTGTGATCTTTGTAACGGGGCCGCTGTTCGCGGGCAAGCGGGACTATGTCCGCGCCGCCCTGGGCTGGACGGAGGAGGAACTGAGCCGTCGGGCCGTCTGGGACGTGCAGGAGCAGGCGGGCGCGGCGGAGGACCTGGAGGCCCTGGCGGAGCGGCTGGCCCGATATGAGGTGGTCATCGCCACGGAGGTGGGCGGCGGCGTGGTGCCGGTGGACACGGAACAGCGCAGGAACCGGGAGGCCGCCGGAAGGCTCGCCTGCCTGCTGGCCCGCCGGGCGGATACCGTGGTGCGGGTCTGCTGCGGCCTGCCCCAGCTTTTGAAGGGGACGTGGCCGTGAGGATCGAGCTGATCCGCCACGGAGAGACCGCTTACCAGGCGGAGGGCCGGTATCAGGGCCGGAGCGACGTCCCCCTGTCCGGGGCGGGCAGGCGCGCCCTGCGGCCTGCGGTCCGGGCGGTGGACACGGTCTATGTGACGCCGCTGCGGCGCACCGCGGAGACGGCGGCGATCCTCTTTCCCCAGGCGGCGCAGGTTGCTGTAGATGCCCTGCGGGAGATGGATTTCGGCGTTTTTGAGGGACGGAATTATCAGGAGATGGCCGAAGACCCCGCCTACCGCGCCTGGGTGGACGGCGGCTGCCTGGACGCCTGTCCCGGCGGAGAGAGCAAGGACGCGTTCTGCGGCCGGGTCTGTCCGGCCTTTGCCGCGCTGGTGGACGAGGCCCTGGGCCGGGGGGCGGCGGAGCTTGTCATCGTGGCCCACGGCGGGACGCAGATGGCGGTGATGGAGCGGTTCGCGGAGCCGCGGCGGGCCTATTTTGACTGGCGCCTGAAAAGCGGGCAGGGGTATGTGCTGGACGCGTCCCTCTGGCCGGCCCGCCGCCGTCTGCGGCTGCTGGGGCGGACGGACTATACGAAGGATGTGTGAGATGGAGATCGTGGCTGCTGCCGTGCTGGGCTTTCTGCTGGACCTTCTGCTGGGAGACCCGGCGTGGATGCCCCACCCGGTGGTCCTGATGGGAAGGTGCATCACATGGCTGGAGACGGGCCTGCGCCGGATATTTCCCGCGTCTTCCCGGGGGGAGCTGGCAGCGGGGGCCGTGCTGGCCGTCCTTCTGCCCGCCGGCACGCTGCTGGTCTCCGGCGGCGTGCTGTGCAGCCTGGGAATGGTACACCCGGCGCTTCGGCTTGGCATGGAGATCCTCTGGAGCTGGCAGGCGCTGGCCATGCGGGGGCTGCGGGATGAGAGCCGGAATGTGTACCGGGCTCTGACGGCGGGCACCCTGGAACAGGCCCGCAGGGCGGTGAGCCGCATCGTGGGCCGGGACACCCAGGCGCTGACGGAGGAGGGCGTTACCAAAGCCGCCGTGGAGACCGTAGCGGAGAACTTCTCCGACGGCGTCGTCGCCCCGATGCTGTACCTGCTTCTGGGTGGCGCGCCCCTGGCGCTGTGCTACAAGGCGGTCAACACCCTGGACAGCATGGTGGGCTATAAAAACGACCGCTATCTGTACTTTGGCCGCGCCTCCGCCCGGCTGGACGACGGGGCCAACTGGATTCCCGCCCGGCTGGCGGCCCTGCTTTTGATCGCCGCGGCGGCCCTGGGGGGCGAAGACGCCCCGGCCGCGCTCCGCGTCTGGCGGCGGGACCGGCGGAAGCACGCCAGCCCCAACTCCGCCCAGACGGAGGCGGCCATGGCCGGAGCGCTGGGCGTTGAGCTGGCGGGGCCTGCCTTCTATTTCGGGCAGCGGTATGACAAGCCGGCCATTGGCGACCCGCTGCGCCCCGTCGTGCCGGGGGACATCCTGCGGGCAAACCGCCTGCTGTATGGGGGCGGATGGCTGAGTCTCGCCCTGCTGGGCGGGCTCCGGGCCGCGCTGATCTGGCTGCTGTAAGGAGGAGAGCTATGGAGCGAATACACGGCGGCGACTGGGCCGGCTTTGAGGGGGAATACGGCGTGCCGCCCCTGGACTTTTCCGCCAGCATCAGCCCCCTGGGCCTGCCCGATGGGGTCCGGCGGGCGGCGGCCGCGGCGCTGGCGGACTGCGGCCGCTATCCGGACCCCCTGTGCCGCGAATTGCGCGGGCGGCTGGCCCGGGCGCATGGGGTGCCGGAGGACTGCATCCTCTGCGGCAACGGGGCGGCGGACCTCATCGACCGGCTGGCCCTGGCCCTGCGGCCCCGGCGGGCGCTGGTCACGGCCCCCACGTTTTCCGAGTATGGGGCGGCGCTGTCCAGGGTCGGATGCCAAATCCGCAGATGGGTTTTGCCCCGGGAAAACGGCTTCCGGCTGACGGAGGAGTTCCTGAGCGCCGTCACGCCGGAGCTGGATCTGGTGATCCTCTGCGAGCCCAACAATCCCACCGGGCGCACCACGGACCGGGCGCTGCTGGAGGCTGTTTTGGAACGGTGTGACGCCTGCGGCGCGCTTCTGGCGGTGGACGGGTGCTTTGCCGACTTTCTGGACGACCCCGCAGGTGCCACCTTGCAGGGGGCGCTGGGCGCCCGCCGGCTGTTCATCCTCCGGGCGTTCACGAAATTTTACGCCATGGCGGGCATCCGGCTGGGCTACTGCCTGTGCGGCGACGGCGCCCTGCTGGAGGAGATGCGGCGCTCCGGCCAGCCCTGGCCGGTCTCGATCCCGGCCCAGGCCGCAGGGGCGGCCGCCCTGGAGGAGACCCGGTATGCCGCCGGACTGCGGCGGCTCATCCGGGAGCAGCGGCCCCTGCTGGCCCGGGCGCTGGCGGACTGCGGCTGCCTGGTGGTGCCCGGGGAGGCCAACTATCTGCTGTTCTTCCACCCGGATCAGCTGCTGGCGCAGAAGCTCTGCGGGCGGGGGATCCTCATCCGGAGCTGCGCCGATTACGACGGGCTGGGGCCCGGCTGGTACCGGACGGCGGTTCGGACGGCGGAGGAAAACCAGCGCCTTGCGCAGAATATCAAAGGATGTGTCTCATGACAAAATGCATCATGGTACAGGGCACCATGTCCGGTGTCGGAAAAAGCCTGCTGGTCACGGCCCTGTGCCGCATCTTCCGGCAGGACGGATACCGGGCCGCGCCCTTTAAGAGCCAGAATATGGCGCTGAACAGCTATATTACGCGGGACGGCCTGGAGATGGGCCGCGCCCAGGCGGTGCAGGCCCAGGCCGCCGGGCTGGAGCCGGATGTGCGGATGAATCCGATCCTCCTGAAGCCCTCCAGCGACACCGGGAGCCAGGTGATCGTGGGCGGCGAGGTGCGGGGGGAGTACCGGGCCGCAGAGTACTTCCGGATGAAGCGGGGCCTGATCCCGGAGATCCTGTCCGCTTACCGGAGCCTGGCCGCCGAAGCCGACATCATTGTGATAGAGGGGGCCGGAAGCCCGGCGGAGATCAATTTGAAGGCCGGGGACATCGTCAACATGGGGCTGGCCGGGCTGGTGGACGCGCCGGTGCTGCTGGTGGGAGACATCGACCGGGGCGGCGTGTTCGCCCAGCTCTGGGGCACGGTGGCGCTGCTGGAGCCGGAAGAGCGCCGCCGCATCGTGGGATGCGTCATCAACAAGTTCCGGGGCGACGCGGAGATCCTGCGGCCGGGTCTTGCGATGCTGGAGGAGCGGACCGGCGTGCCGGTGTTGGGCGTCGTTCCCTATACCCCCGTGGACATTGACGACGAGGACTCCCTCTCCGACCGCCTGCTGCAGTCCCGCCCCAACAAGCCCGTTGACATCGCGGTACTCCGCCTGCCCCGCATCTCCAATTTCACCGATTTCGCGCCGCTGGAGCACCATGAGGCGCTGGGCGTCCGCTATGTGTCCGACGCGGCGGCGCTGGGGACGCCGGACCTGATCCTGCTGCCCGGCACCAAGAACACCATGGGGGATCTGCTGTGGATGCGGCAGAACGGGCTGGAGGCCGCCGTCAAGCGCCGCGTCGCCTCCGGGACGCCGGTGATGGGCATCTGCGGCGGCTATCAGATGCTGGGGCAAACGCTCTCCGATCCGGACGGCGTGGAGCACGGCGGGACCATCGCGGGCATGGGGCTGCTTCCGTGCGAAACGGTCTTTTCCGCCCGGAAAACGCGCACCCGGGCGGCGGCCACGGTTCGGGCGCCGGCCTTTTCGGGCACCCGGGTGGAGGGCTATGAGATCCACATGGGGCAGACCGCCTGCAACGGTGCGGCTCCCTTCGGCATCCTCTCCGACGGGCGGCCGGAGGGGGCCGTGCGGGGAAACGTCTGCGGCACCTATCTGCACGGGCTGTTTGACTCCGGGGAGCTCACCGGGAAGCTGGCCGGCTGGCTCCTGGGGCGGAAGGGCCTTCCGGCCTCCTCCGCCGGGCCGGAGAGCCACCGGGCGTATCAGGAGCGGCAGTTCGACCTGCTGGCCGATACGGTCCGCACCGGCCTGGACATGAACGCCGTCTATCGGGCAATGGAGGAGTTTGGGCATGGATAAAGGACGCGTACACCTCTACTGGGGCGAGGGAAAGGGAAAGACCACCGCCGCCATGGGACTTGCCCTGCGGGCGTTGGGGCAGGGGCTCTCCGTCACCGTGGTGCAGTTTTTGAAGAGCGGCGAGAGCGGGGAACTGGAGCCCCTCCGCCGGCTGGGGGCCGCCGTCTTCTCCGGAAAGGCGGGGACCAAATTTGCGGCGCAGATGACCCCGGCGGAGCGGGCCGCGGCAAAGGCGCGCCACGGGGAGAACCTCCGCCTGGCGCTGGAGCGCCCCTGTGATCTCCTGATTCTGGACGAGGCCTGCGCCGCCTGGCGGCTGGACATGGTGGACGGGGCGCTGCTGAGGCGCGCCGTATTGGAGCGGCCGGAGTGCCGGGAGGTGGTTTTGACCGGCAGAGAGCCTGCGGACTGGATGCTTGCGGCAGCGGACTACAGCACGGAAATGCGCTGCTGCCGGCATCCCTTCCGGCAGGGGCTTCACGCGAGAAGAGGTGTTGAATTTTGAGTCGGGAGCATGTCAGACCGGCGGATATCGAACGCAGCAGCATGCAGATCATCTCCGGGGAGCTGGAACAGCGGGGGATCCTGCTGCCCCCGGAGACCGCGCCCGTGGTCAAACGGGTCATCCACACCACGGCGGATTTCGACTATGCCGAAAACCTGGTGTTTACCCCGGACGCCGTGGGGCAGGGGGTCCGGGCCCTGTCCGGGGGCGCGGTGATCGTGACGGACACCAATATGGCCAGGGCGGGCATCAGCAGGCCGGGCCTGGAAAAGCTGCACGGGCAGTCCGTCTGCTTCATGGCGGACGCCGATGTGGCGGAGACGGCCAGGCGCAGGGGGACCACCCGCGCCGCCGCCGCCATGGAGAAGGCCGCCCGGCTCCATCCGGGCGCCGTTCTGGCCGTCGGCAACGCGCCTACGGCGCTGTTTCAGATCGCGGAACAGATGGAGGCGGGCCTGCGTCCGGCGCTGGTGATCGGCGTCCCGGTGGGCTTTGTGAATGTGGCGGAGTCCAAAGAGACCATTTTCCGGCTCTGCCGGGAGAAGGGCGTCCCCGCCGTCGTGGCGCTGGGGCGCAAGGGCGGCAGCGGCGTGGCCGCCGCGATCTGCAACGCCCTGATCTACATGGCGGCGGGGCTTCTGGACCCGGCGGACAGAAGCTGGTGAGCGGCGCATCCGTGCGGGATTTCAGGAAATACTGAAGCGTGTCCGGGCCAAAGGCCGAAGGACAGAAAGGGGGAACACAGGCTGTGAGCGATTGTTCGGGCTGCGGAGGCTGCTGTGGAGGCGGCTGCGGGGGCTGCCATGGTGCGCTGCTGCTGACGCGGGAGGAGATCGATCTCCTGCTGTACTTTGCCCAGATCCCGTTTCTCCCCGTGGCAAGGCGGAGCGGCTCGGAAGAGCCTGTCTACCGGGGAGACGGGGAGAAACCGGCGGAGGAGACGGCGCGCGTCATCACCGCGCTCTGGCAGAAGCGGCTCATCCGGCTGGACTATGATCTGCCGCTGTTGAATTTTGACTACGCGGCGTATTCGGACTGCCCCGTCAAAGGCAGCATGGCCCTGACCGCAATGGGCCAGCAGGTGGTGGAGCAGCTGGAGATCCAGGGGATCGAGCCATGAGCGGCAGCGCCGGAGATGCGAGGGAGACCGCGCGGGCGGCACGGCAGAATGTTCTCTCGTGTTCCCGGCGGAACCCGGCTCATGCCGGGCCCCGTTTCTCCTTGACATTGACAGCAGACGGGAGCATGATGACTGTGGGACATGGCCGCGCCGGCAGCTTTTTTGCCGCACCTGCGCGGCGATTGCGGCGTTTTTGAAAAATACGGGGCGGAGCACGCCTGAAAGAGGGAGAAGCCATGAAGTCTATTCGTGAAATTTACAAGGTCGGCAAGGGCCCGTCCAGCTCCCATACGATTGGGCCGGAGCAGGCGGCCGGGATTTTCAGGGACGAAAATCCGGACGCGGACGCGTTTCAGGTGAAGCTGTACGGGTCGCTCTGCAAGACCGGCAAGGGGCACGGCACGGACCGGGTGCTGCATGAGGTCCTGTCCCCGGTCCCGACGGAGGTCGTGTTCTGCCAGGAGACGCCTTCGGATGTGGAGCACCCGAATACCCTGGACTTTACCGCATATCAAAACGGAGCGGCCTGCGGCACGATGCGGGCGGTCTCCGTGGGCGGGGGCGATATCCGCATCGTGGGGCGGGAGGAGCCTGAGGATTCCGAGATCTATCCCGAGAACACCTTTGCGGAGGTGGAGCAATTCTGCCGGTTCCGCAATCTGAATCTGGCGGAGTATGTGGAGTTCAACGAGGGAAGCGGGATCTGGGACTTCCTGGAGACGATCTGGCGGGCCATGAAGCAGTCTGTGCAGGACGGCCTGCACGCCGAGGGATTTTTGCCCGGCCCCCTGCAGGTAGAGCGGAAGGCCAAGATGCTGTATGAGCATGTGGAGCCCACGGAGGTCCCCCAGGTGCGGGAGTGCAGGATCATCTCCTCTTACGCCTATGCGGTCAGCGAACAGAACGCGGACTGCGGAACGATTGTCACGGCGCCCACCTGCGGCTCCTGCGGCGTGATTCCGGCGGCGCTTTTGTATATGCAGCAGCAGAGGAATTTTACCGATGAGCAGATGCTGCCGGGGCTGGCGGTGGCCGGCCTGATCGGCAATCTGATCAAGCACAACGCCTCCATCTCCGGCGCGGAATGCGGCTGCCAGGCAGAAATCGGATCGGCCTGCTCCATGGCCGCCGCGGCACTGGCCTTTTTGTTCGGCCTGAAAACGGATCAGATCCAATACGCGGCGGAGATCGCCCTGGAGCACCACCTGGGCCTGACCTGCGACCCGATTTGCGGCATGGTCCAGGTGCCGTGCATCGAGCGGAACGCAGTGGCGGCCATGCGGGCCATGAACGCCTGCAATCTGGCCTATTTCCTGGCGGATACGCAGCGGATATCCTTTGATATCGTTGTCAGGACCATGTATGAGACCGGGATCAGCATGAACCAGCGCTTTCGTGAGACGGCGGAGGGCGGACTTGCCAAGATGTTTGAGCGCAGAAGGCGCTGATGTCCCGGGGCCATCGGGTTTGGTGGGGGACGCGGGCCATCCAGGCGTCCGGCCCGGCAGAAATGGATGTATTGACAAAAAAGCTCTGCAAAAAATTGTGCAAAACTGATAAAGATAATTTTCGCTGTTGACAAAGCGGACTGGCGGCGTTATAATTCCAATAAACCAACAAGGGTGATAGGAATTTGGAAGTGAGGAGAATCGGAGTGAAGACTTGTTTTCTGAATCCTCTGCGGGGCAATTTCCGCTGTGGGCGAATGCTGTACTCCCGGACGAGTGATATGGCCGGGTGCATCAGCGTGTCCTGTTCGCGCCCGCGGTGAGAAAGCCGCACCATGGATGCCATACTTCTTGTCCGGGAGCTGACTGTCAGCCCCGGCTTTTTTGTGTCTGCATCAATCAATAAAAAATGAAAGAGGTACTTATTATGAGCAGCTATAAATTTGAAACTCTGCAGCTTCACGTCGGCCAGGAACAGCCCGATCCCGCCACCGATTCCCGCGCGGTGCCCATCTACCAGACCACCTCCTATGTCTTCCGCAACTCCGCCCACGCCGCCGCCCGCTTCGGCCTGGCGGACGCCGGCAACATCTACGGCCGCCTGACCAACTCCACCCAGGACGTGCTGGAGAAGCGCATCGCGGCCCTGGAGGGCGGCGTGGCCGCCCTGGCGCTGGCCTCCGGCGCCGCCGCCATCACCTACACCATCCAGGCTCTGGCCCAGGCTGGGGACCATATCGTGGCCCAGAAGACCATCTACGGCGGCAGCTATAACCTGCTGGCCCACACCCTGCCCCAGTTCGGCGTCGCCGCCACCTTTGTGGACGCCCATGACCTGGAGGAAGTAGAGAACGCCATTCAGGATAACACCAAGGCCGTCTATCTGGAGACTCTGGGCAACCCCAACAGCGACATCCCCGACATCGACGCCATCGCGGCCATCGCCCACAGGCACGGTCTGCCCCTGGTCATCGACAACACCTTCGGCACCCCATACCTGATCCGGCCCATTGAGCACGGCGCGGACATCGTGGTCCACTCCGCCACCAAGTTCATCGGCGGCCACGGCACCACCCTGGGCGGCATCATCGTGGATTCCGGCAAGTTCGACTGGAAGGCCAGCGGCAAATATGCTCCCATCGCCGCCCCCAACCCCAGCTACCACGGCGTCAGCTTCGTGGACGCGGTGGGCCCCGCCGCCTTTGTGACCTATATCCGGGCCATCCTCCTGCGGGACACCGGCGCTGCCATCTCCCCCTTCAACGCCTTCCTGCTGCTCCAGGGCGTGGAGACCCTCTCCCTGCGGCTGGAGCGCCACGGGTCGAACACCAGGAAGGTGGTGGAGTTCCTGGCCGGCCACCCCCAGGTGGAGAAGGTCAATCACCCCAGCCTGCCGGACCACCCGGACCACGCGCTGTATGAGAAGTACTTCCCCAACGGCGGGGCGTCCATCTTCACCTTTGAGATCAAAGGCGGCCAGGAGGAGGCCCACAAGTTCATCGACAGCCTGGAGATATTCTCCCTGCTTGCCAACGTGGCAGATGTCAAGAGCCTGGTAATCCACCCCGCCACCACCACCCACTCCCAGCTCAGCCCCGAGGAGCTGCTGGACCAGGGCATCCGGCCCAACACCATCCGCCTCTCCATCGGCACCGAGCATATCGACGACATCATCGCTGACCTGGAGAAGGGCTTCGCCGCGGTGCGGTGAGCCGGGGAACAGCCGGAGTTCATAAGAAAAGACCTGAAATCGTGAGATTTCAGGTCTTTTTCCGTCTGTCAAGTCACGGCGTGGGATGAGAAGCGCCTCCCGGTCAGCGGATCTGCTCCAAAATCCTGGTCATAAGCTCCACGCGGCGGAAGGGGGTCATCAGGTAGTAACCGTCGGTATAGGGGGCGATCTCCCGGGCGATGCGGGCGGAGATGGCGACGGCCAGATCCTCCGCCTCGGCCCGCTCCTTTCCCTCATACAGGGCGACGATCTCGTCGCACACCCGCATACCGGCGATCTCGTTGTTCAAAAAGCAGGCGTTCCGGTGACTGACCACCGGGAAAATGCCGCCCAGCAGCTTTCCATGCAGCGTCTCCCGGGCCAGCCGCAGGTTTTCCAGCGCCTCCCGGGACAGCACCGGCTGGGTCAAAAAGCCCGTCACGCCGGCGTCCTCCTTCTCCTGGGCCAGCTTCAGCTGCATCCCGAAGTTCCGGGCATTGAGGTTGAGGGCGCCGAAAATGCGGAACGGCGTGTGCAGCACGGTCTCGTTCAGCCCGGTGACATAGCGCGCCAGCTTCCGGGAGTTGAAATTGAACACGCTTTTGACCTCGTCCCGGTTTTCGGTGGGGATGGGGTCGCCGGTGACCAGCAGGACGTTGTGGACACCCTCCATGGACAGCCCCAGCAGCAGCGCCTTGGTGGCGTTCAGATTGCGGTCCCGGCAGGTCATGTGGGGCAGAGGCTCAACGCCCAGCTCCCGCTTGACCTTGCAGGCAAGCAAACTGCTGTCCGCCCGGGGACGCCCCACGGGGCAGTCCGCAATGGTCACGGCGTCCGCCCCGGCGTTTCGCAGGGTGCGGACACCCTCCATGAAAAAGGCCACGTCGTCGTCCGCGGGGGGATCCAGCTCCACCGCGATGATCCGGCGGCCCTGCTCCAGCTTGGCGGCCAGGGTGTTGACGCCGGGGGTCTCCCGCTGTCCTCCCTGGGGCTCCCGGGGCTGTGCCGGCGCCGCGGGCTGCCGGGGCTCCGCCAGACATGCCGCCGCCCGGGCGATGTGAGCCGGGGTGGTGCCGCAGCAGCCGCCGACGATGGAGGCCCCGGCCTGGGCGATCTGTGCCAGCTGCTGCCCGAAGTAATCCGGTTTTCCCTGGAAAACGATCCGGCGGCCCAGGACCGTGGGATATCCGGCGTTGGGCATCACGGAGAGCGTGACGCCGTTCAGGTCCAGCCCGCGGATGTACTCCAGCAGGTGGCGGGGGCCGGAGACGCAGTTGAAGCCCACCGCGTCCACCTCCGCCAGCGCGGCGGTCCGGCGGAACAGGTCACGGCCCAGGCAGCCCTCCCGGGTGATCCCGTCGTAGCCCACAGCGTAGGAGACGATGAGGAACGATTGGGGGCACCGGGCCTTCAGATACCGGGCCAGCTCCGGGATGCCGCCGTCATCGGGCAGGGTCTCCACCAGGAAATGGGTCAGCCCCTGGCGGAGAAAGATATCCGCCTGGCGGCAGTAATTTTCTGCCGCGCTCAGCGCCTTTTCCCTGGGGGCGGGACCCATGTCCGCGAATACACAGGCGTCGTATGGCCGCGCGGCCTCCAGGGCCAGACGGCAGGCGGCGGTGATGAGCTCTTCGGCAAGGCCGGTCTCGTTCCGGGCCATATCCGTTCCCACGGAGAAGGTATTGGTTTTGACGGCGCGGCAGCCGGCCTCCAGATAGGCCCGGTGGATGGCGGTGATCTCCTCCGGATGCACCAGGTTCGCCCGCTCGCACCGCTCCGCCTCCCGGCCGGGCAGGGCGGCGAAGCAGGTGCCCATGGCACCGTCGAACAGCAGGGGCTTTCCCTGCTTCAGATAGCTTCTGATATCCATCATCCCAGCACCTTTCTTGCAATTTCCACGGATTCCCGGGCGTCCCGGGCGTAATAGTCCGCGCCCATCTGCCTGGCGTATTCCGGCGTCACCACCGCGCCGCCCACAAAGATCACCGGCGGCTGGGGCAGGGTGTGGAGCTGGCGGATGGTCTCCTCCATGGCGGGCAGCGTGGTGGTCATCAGGGCGGAGAGGCCCACCAGACGGACGCCGCGGGCTTGCACGGCCTCCACCACCGTCTCGGGGGGAACGTCCCGCCCCAGGTCGATGACCTCGTAGCCGTAGTTCTCCAGCACGGTCTTGACGATGTTTTTGCCGATGTCATGGATGTCCCCATGGACGGTGGCCACGATGAGGGTACCCTTTTTCACCGGCGCGCCCCCCTTCTCCGCGATGGAGGCCTTGATGACCTCAAACACGGACTGGGCCGCCTGGGCGGCGCTGAGGAGCTGGGGCAGAAAGACCCTGCCCTTCTCATAGTCCTCCCCCACCCTGTCCAGGGCGGGGATCAGGTGCTGTTCCACCAGCGCCAGCTCGGTCTCCGTATCGAGAGCCGCCCGGGCCAGCCTTCCGGCGTCGGCCTTCAGTCCGCGGACGATGGCGTCGTCCAGGGTGAGCGTCCCGGCGGAGACGGGGGCCGGGGCTGTCTGGCCGGCGTTGGCGAAGCGGTCCACATAGGCGCGGCACTGGACGTCCTCGCCGGAGAGGACGCGGAAGGCCGCCACCGCGTCCATCATCTCCCGCTGGTTGGGGTTGATGATGGGAAGGGTCAGGCCTGCGCCCATGGCCTGGATCAGAAAGTTCTGGGTGATGAGGGGCCGGTTGGGCAGGCCGAAGGAGATGTTGGACACCCCCAGCACCGTCTGGAGCCCCAGCTCCCCGTGGACGGTCCGCAGGGCCTTCAGGGTCTCCGCCGCCTGCTCCTGCTGGGCGGAGACGGTGAGGGTCAGGCAGTCGATCCACAGGTCCTCCCGCGGGATGCCGCGGGTCAGGGCGGCGTCCAGGATGCGGCGGGCGACAGCCACCCGCCCCCCGGCGGTCTGGGGGATGCCGCCGCTGTCCAGGCACAGTCCCACCACGGCTGCGCCGTACTTTTTCACGATGGGCAGCACCCGCTCCAGAACCTCCGGCTCGCCGTTGACGGAGTTCACCGCCGCCTTGCCGTTGTACACCCGCAGCCCCGCCTCCAGGGCGGCAGGGTTGGAAGAGTCCAGCTGTAAGGGCAGGGAGACAGCGCTTTGCAGCTTCTTCACCACCCGGGGGAGCATGGACACCTCGTCCACGCCGGGGAAGCCCACGTTCACGTCCAGGATGTCGGCCCCGGCGTCCTCCTGCTGGACGGCAACATCCAGGATGTAGTCCAGGTCGTCCTCCAGCAGGGCCTGCTGGAACCGCTTTTTGCCGGTGGGGTTCACCCGCTCGCCGATGACCCGCACGCCGTCCAGCCGCAGGGGGGCGGTGGGGGTGCAGACGAAGGAGCCGCCCCGGTAAGTCCGGGGAGCCGGAACCTTTCCCGCCAGCGCGTCCGACAGGGCGCGGATATAGTCCGGCGAGGTGCCGCAGCAGCCGCCGAAAATGGTGACGCCCGCCTCCAGGCACGGCAGGATCCCACGGACGAAATCCTCCGGCCCCATGTCGTAGTGGCCGTCCACCGGGTCCGGCAAGCCCGCGTTGGGCTTGGCGATGACCGGCAGGCGGGTGTTTTCGCACAACTCTTTCAAAAGGGGCGCCAGCAGGTCCGGCCCCAGGGAGCAGTTCAGGCCGATAGCGTCGGCCCCCAGCCCCTCCAGTGTGCGGGCCATGGAGGGCACGGTGCAGCCGGTGAAGGTGCGGCCGCTCTCGTCGAAGGACATGGTGACGAACACCGGCAGATCGGTGGACTCCTTGGCCGCCAACAGCGCGGCCTTGGCCTCGTAGAGGTCCGTCATCGTCTCGATGACGATCAGGTCGGCTCCCGCCGCCGCCCCGGCCTCCGTCATCTCCCGGAACAGGTTATAGGCCCGCTCGAAGGGCAGGCTGCCCATGGGCTCCAGCAATTCCCCCAGGGGGCCGATATCCAGGGCCACCGCCGTGCCCAGGTCCGCCACGGCGGCCTTGGCGGTAGTGACGGCGGCATGGATGATCTCCGCCACCGAGCGGCCGGAGCGGGCCAGCTTCAGGCCGTTGGCGCCGAAGGTGTTGGCGTAGACCACCTGACTGCCCGCCGCTGCGTAGGCGCGGTAGATGTCTCCGAGCAGCTCCGGGTCCGTCAGGTTCAGCAGCTCCGGCTGGCCGCCGGGGGGCAGGCCCCGCTGCTGCAGGACGGTTCCCATGGCGCCGTCCAGAAGGACGATGTTTCCCTTGAAAAAATCAGATCGCACAGCTTTTTCCTCCCTTGCGCAGGGCGCAGGTTTTGTTCATGGAGCAGAAGGCGCAGCCCCGGATGCGGGCCATCTGGGGCCGGTCCGAGATGCCGATCACCGCGGTGACGGATTTCACCGGGTTGATGAGAAAGCTCTCCGACACATGGATGCCGATGCGCCGCTCCGCGTCCAGTGCCGAGCAGACGGCGGGCTGGAGCTCCAGGGGGAGATCGCCGTAGCCGGGGCTGAAGCGGTCCGTCAGGTACGCCCCCGGCAGCTTGCCCCGCAGCTCCTCCTCCGCCGCGTTGCAGCCGGCCTCCACCCAGGCGCCGCCGCAGGCGTCCAGAATGACGGCGCCATCCATGCCCCGGGCCTGCTCCGCGCGGAGCATGGCGTCAAAGCCCGCGCCCAGGGTGCAGGCCAGCAGGGCCGCCCGGCCGCACTGGGCCAGCATGGTCCGGGCCGAGCGGCCCGTCAGCGTCACGCCGGAGCCGGAGAGGAGAAAGGCGTCGCCCTCCCGGACCAGGGGGAACACCCGATAGACGTACCGGGGCCGCACCGCGGCGGTGAGCCGGGCGGCCATGGTCTCCGTTTCCCGGCGCAGGGCTTCCGGCGCCCCGCTTCCCGCGCCCAGGTAGCGCAGGGCCTCCTCGATGTTCAGTTCCATGCCGCCACCTCCCCCGGAGCGAATTTTATATTGTATTTTATCATAACGTGTTTTTTCCAAAATGTACAGAGCAGAGGTGAACAAAAAGGAAGTAAATTGGTAGGAAAAAACTTGGCGCTCCCGCCTTCCTCCCGGCGCCGTCGGGAAAGGGACAAATAATCCGGGGAGATTCCTTGTATTTTCCGGTGGAAGTGCTAAAATGGCAGGTGGGTAAAAGGAGATCTCCGCCAAGGAGACACGCCGGTGGATGCCGGCAGAATTTTTTGAGGGGTGATTCGGAGAAATGGAATGGACAATGACGGCCAATGCGCCCGGACAGGTCTGCCTGATGCAGGGCAACGAGGCCATTGTGCGCGGCGCGCTGGAGGCAGGCATCAATTTTGCGGCCTCCTATCCCGGCTCCCCGTCCTCGCAGGTGCTGGGGATGCTGGGGAAAATTGCCAAAGAGCGAAACTTTTACGCGGAGTGGTCCACCAACGAGGTCTGCGCCATGGAGGCGTGCGTCGGCGCCTCGCTGGCCAACGCCAGGGCGCTTTGCATCGTGAAGCAGAACGGCCTTTTGTGTGTGGCGGACGCGCTGCACTGCGGCGCCCAGCACGGCGTCAAGGGCGGGCTTGTGATCGTGACCTCGGACGACCCCAGCGCTCACTCCAGCACCAACGAGTTTGACTCGCGCTATCAGGCCATGTCGGCCAGCATTCCCCTGCTGGAGCCCACCACCATGCAGGAGACCAAGGACATCATTCCCTATGCGTTCGAGCTGTCCGAGCGGGTCCGGCAGATCGTGATCGTCCGGGTGACGACCCGGGTCTGCCACGGCCGGGGCAACGTGACCCTGGGGCCGCTGCCGGAGGCGCCCAATCCGCTGGAGCAGGTGGGGGAGTGGGACCGGATGGTGTGCGTTGCCTATATGCACAAGCCCATGCTGCAAAAGCTGGACGCGCTGCGGCGGGAATTTGAGACCTGCCCCTTCAACCACTACACGGGGCCGGAGAACCCCAGAGAGCTGATCGTGGCCGGCGGCACCGGCCGCCTGTACGCACGGGAGGCGATTGACCGCCTGGGCGTGGGGGACCGGGTGGGCCTTCTGAGCCTGGCCACGGTGTGGCCGCTGCCGGAGCAGTACATCCTCAGCCGCATGCGGGGCGCGGAGAAGGTGCTGACCCTGGAGGAAGTGGACCCGGTCCTGGAGCAGAACCTCCAGGCCCTGGCCGGGCGGAACCGGCTGGGCGTCGCCTTCCTGGGCCGCTCCGACGGGACGGTACCCCAGATCGGGGAGCTGGACCCGGACAACGTGACCGCGGCGGTCTCCGCCCTGACCGGCGTGACCTTGCCGGAGAAGCGGGCGGGCTCCGCCCTGGAGCTGCCGGAGCGGGAGATGACCTTCTGCGCCGGCTGTCCACACCGGGCCACCTTCTATCTTTTGAAGCGGGTGCTGCGGCAGGAGAAGCACCCCGGCGTGATGGTGGGCGACATCGGCTGCTACTTCATGTCCGGCCAGGCCGCCGGACACTACGGCTATCAGGTCTGCAACTGCATGGGCTCCGGTATCAACGTGGCCGAGGGCCTGGGCCAGCTGACCCACTACGGGCTGGACCAGAAGGTGGTCACCGTCTGCGGCGACTCCACCTTCTTCCACACCGTCCTGCCCGGGCTGGTCAACGCCACCTATCACAACGCCAACATGCTGCTGCTGGTGCTGGACAACTCCGCCACCGCCATGACCGGCTTCCAGCCCCATCCCGGCACCGGCCTGACCGCCATGGGGGACAAGGTGACGCCCATGGACATCGGGCGGATCGTGGAGACCATCGGCTGTGAGGTGGAGGTGGCCGACCCCTTCCAGGTGGAGGAGACCGAGGGGGTCATCCGCCGCCTGCTGAACAGGCCCGGTATGAACGTCCTCATCCTGCGCCAGCCCTGCGCCACGCTGGTGAGCAAGCAGACGCGGAAAAAGGCCCGGGTATGGGTGGACCAGGACAAGTGCCTGGGCGAAGGCTGCGGCTGTGACAAGTATTGCAGCCGGGTCTGGGGCTGCCCCGGCAACACCTGGGACTTCAAGAAAAACAAGGCCATGATCGACCCCGTGACCTGCGTGGGCTGCGGCGTGTGCGCCAAGCTCTGCCCGGCGGGGGCCATCCAAGTGGAAGGCGGTGAAGAGAATTGAAAAAGCTGAAGTTTGACCCGCTGAATATCGTCGTCTGCGGCATCGGCGGGCAGGGCAACGTGCTGGCCTCCGAGGTGGTGGGCAGCGCTATGACGGACCGGGGCTACCATGTGGCCGTGGGCGAGACCTACGGCGCCTCCCAGCGGGGCGGCTCCGTCATGAGCCACGTGCGGGTCTCTGTAGATAAGGAGCTGAGTGTGCTGATCCCCTCCGGCGAGGCCCACATCATCATCGGCTTTGAGCCGCTGGAGACGCTGCGCATGGCCCGGAAATACGCGGGCCCCGACACCATGATCGTCTACGACCCCCGCCCGGTGTATCCCCTGGGCGTGCTGCAGGGGGTGCAGGCCTATCCCGCCCTGGAGGAGCTGGCGGCGGAGATCCAGGATCTCTCGGCGGCGGCCTACGCCGTGCCCGCCGCGGATATCGCCATGGCCGCGGGGGACTCCCGGGCCGCCAATATCGCCCTGCTGGGCGCCTTTACCCAGCTGCCCGACGCCCCCCTGAGCCGGGAGGACCTGGAGCGGATCCTGGCCCAGCGTTTCCGGGGCGCGGTGCTGGAGCTGAACCGGCGGGCCTTCGCCCAGGGCTGCGAGGCTGTCAGCGGAAAGGAGGGCGAGGTCTGATGGATATGATCAGCGTGTGCTTTCTCCATCCCACCGGGGACCGGCGCCTGACGCTGCGGCTGCCCCGGGACACCCGGTTTTCCCAGCTGACCGCCCTGCTGTATGAGCAGGGGTTCATGGAGCGGCAGAAGCCCGGATACCTGTACTTATACCAGGACCACATGTGCGGCGCGTCCCATACGCTGGGGGACTATATCCCGGCGGACGCGGCGGAGATGGAGCTGAAGCTCTTTCAGTTCCCGGTCGTGCTGTTGTGAGGGGGGAGAGAGATGTTAAGTACGATTGCGCTTGATACCCAGGTGATCCGGCCGGGCCTGTGCACCGGCTGCGGCGCCTGCCAGGGGATGTGCCCCTATTGGGGTTCCGCCGACGGGCGGACGGTCTGCTATTTCGACTGCGAACGCAGGGACGGCCGCTGCCAGCAGTTCTGCCCCCGGATGCCCACGGATCTGGACGCCCTGCGGAAGCGGTTTTTCCCGGAGGACACCATCCTGCCGGAGATCGGCCCCTTCCGGGGCCTGTACCTGACCCGGGCCGCAGACCCCGCCGTCCGCGCCGGAGCCCAGCACGGCGGCACCATGACCGCCCTGGTGGAGCTTGCCATGAAGGAGGGCTTCATCGACGCGGCGGTGCTGACCCGTTCTAAGGGCGGCCTGGACGCGGAGGGCGTTCTGGCCGCTACGCCGGAGGAGGTCCGCTCCTGCGGCGGCAGCAGCTTCCAGGTGCCGCCCACCCTGGCGGTGCTGAACCGGGCCCTGCGGGAGGACCGCTATCACAGCATCGGCGTGGTGGGCACGCCCTGCAAGACGCTGGCCGTCTATAAGATGAAGGCCAAGCCCCTGGCGGAGAACGACAACCACGCCGGCAACATCGGCATGGTGTTCGGCCTGTTCTGCGGCTGGGGCCTGGACTGGGACGGCATCCGGGACCTGACGGCAAGGCACGCCGACCCGGAAAAGCTGGAGCACATGGACATCCCGCCCAGCAAGTACCACTCCCTGGAACTGCGGGAGGACGGCAGGACCGTGTCCGTCGACCTGGACGAGGTGACGCCGCTGGTGCGCTCCGGCTGCCGTTACTGCACGGACATGACCGCCGAGTTCGCGGACCTTTCCGTGGGCGGCGCCCGCAGCGCCGACGGCTGGGACGTGGACAAGGGCTGGAACCAGGTCATCGTCCGCTCGGAAAAGGGCCGGCAGCTCTTGGAGCTGGCCCGGGAGCAGGGCGTCCTGGAGTTCAAGGACGTGCCGGAGACCGGCCTGGACAAGCTGAAGGGCGCGTCCCTCGGCAAAAAGCGCACGGGCGTCCGGAACCTGCGCCGGCTTTCCGGGGACGACGGCGGCCTGGGATACCTGAATCCCAGCGCCCCGCTGTTTTGCGAACTGTAAGGAGCGCCGGCTGCTTCAATAAGAGAGAAGTCCTGAAACCTTGTGGTTTCAGGACTTCTTGCATTTCGGAGGCGGAAAGAGACGGACAAGATCTGACAATTTATTAAAAACTGTCAAAATTTTCAAATTTTTGTTGCGCGGAGCATTGGGAGGGTGTATGCTGAAACTGGTAAGATTTGGAGAGCGTGAGCCGCGTCCGCGCCTGGACCCTGTCGGATGCCCTGCCTGCGGCTGGGCTGGGGACCATCCTTTCATTGGCGGAGCGGCGGTCTCCCCGCAGAGGTTGTCCTGCACTGGGCCGACGAACCTCAGACATTCTCTGTCAGGGCAGCTTCCGAACACTCAGACGATATGCGGACCTGGGATTTGCTGGTTACGCGGTGGACCCCTCGGTAAGGTGTGCCGCCAGGATGGACAGGAACTGCGCCGGAACCGGCTTGATGGAAATCGGGCGGCGGGCCAGTCTGGATAGAAGCGCCGGATTATTTTTCCAGGCGGCCGCCACCACGCGGCGGATATTGCGCTCCACGGCCTTCCAGTTGGTGCGGTAATGCCTGGCCACCTCTGGATAAAGCCATTTGGTGACAAGCAGCAGCATCTGCGGCTGTTCCACGGCCAGCCGGACGGCGTAGGCGGTGTGGAAAAACGCGATGGAGCCTGCGGACAGGCCGAACTGGTACAGCAGGTCGTAGATCTCCACGGTCAGGGAATTGTTCTCAAGCAGCGTCATGCTGATCCGCCTTTTCAATCAGTTCCCGAAAGTCGTTTATCAGCTGTATGAGCGCGTCCATGTCCAGCATCAGCAGAAAGAAGCCGAAGGTCATCGCGGAGCATCCGTACCGCTTGTGCTCCAGGTCGATGTAAGAGCGAGGGGAGATGCGGAGACGTTCAGCCATTTGCTCCTGCGTATAGCTGTGCTCCGCGCGAAATCGTCTGATTTGCTCCGCCAGGAAGTCTTGTAGAAGGCGTTTATAATATGTACGCAACGTAAAACCTCCGAATTCGACAGAATCTTAGAGAATTTTACCGGAAGCTGGTTTGCGCCGCCATGAGGTACACTTCACCTACAGTTCCAAAAATTGGCGCGGCAGCCCAGTGACCGCAAAAAGAAAAAGCCGGAGCTGTCGGCGGCATAACGGCCAAACAGTCCGGTAATCGCGGGGGGCTATCCCGGCCTGCGGCAATTTTGGCCGCGCATGGTCTTGGCGTATAGAATAGAACACCCCTAATATGTAATTTGGCGAGGGCCGCAAAACATAACAGCTTTTTCCCAAAAAGTAAAAATTATGCAGGCCAGCGCGTCCCCAGGACCCCGGAGAGATAGAGAAGGAGGTGGGAACAGCGTGGAGGATCCGAAGCTGCAACGGTTTAACGCCGTGTATCTCGAATATTGGAAGGTCATGTATACGGTCGCATACCGCATGCTGGATGGTCAGCGGACAGCTGCGGAAGATGCTGTTCAGGAGACCTTCCGGATTCTTGCGGAGAAGTTTGATGAGGTGGAGAACCACCCGGACATCAAAAAGTGGCTGCTCAAAACAGTGGAGTATGTGGCGAAAAATGAGAGCAGAAAGGCATACCGCCAACGGGAGATCGCTCTGGAGCCGAACGACGTTCCGGCTGTGGAGGACGCCTATTTTCGGGACTCCGGGCTGACCTTTCCGCCGGGCCTGAGTGAAAAGGATCAGCGCGTGCTCCGCCTGTGCTTTGAGGAAGGGCTGTCTCAGGAGGAGAGCGCCGCCAGGCTCGGCTGTTCTCTGGAGACGTTCCGCGTGTGGCTGAGCAGAGCCAAGTCGCGCTATAAAAGGCAGTATGAAAAAAATTCGTCGGGATAGTGTAATATTCGGCGCGTCTCGACACATATAGAGAATAGGAGGTGTTAAGGATGTCTGACGCTCGAAACGACCCGGCGTTCGGCAGGGCCGGTGATGATTCGGAGCAAATCCAAAGTCATCTGGGTTCCCGGGAAGAAGAAAAAAAGCGGCTGCAGGACGAACTGGCCGGTTTTCTGTCCCAGGCGGAGGAGGAGCTTGACAGCGACAGGCTGGACGCTCTGCTGGCCGCGCTGGAGGAGATCGACCCGATGCCTGAGATACCCGATGCCGGGGAAAGTCTGAAGCGCTTCCACGAACAGAACGCGTCGCTCTTTCCGGCGGAGGAGCCGTCTGCCGAGGCAGATGAAACATCTCCTGAAAAGAAACGTTCCCGCTTCACGGTATTCAAGACTGCCGTTGTCGCGGCAATTTTTGTGTTTGCTTTAGGTTCCATAGCGGCGCAGGCATTTGGAGTGAATGTCTTCGGCACCGTTGCCCGGTGGAGTTCGGAGAGATTCTGGATGCAGAGTGAAGAAATACCCTATGCTACGATCCGGTTTAATCCGCTGGAGGAGGACGAGGAAGCTTCCTATGATACCTTAGAGGAAGCTATTGATGCTTTTGGAATTACGGCGCCGGTTGCGCCGACGTGGGTGCCGGAGCGATTTGTGCTTACTGGGGTTACGGCTGTCAAGCAGGCAGGCGGACTTCTTATTTGTGCAGATTATGAGTGTGATGATGGATACTTTCGAATTCGATACAGTGAGACAACTAGTTTTGATTTAAACGGCCTTGAAAAAGAAGACGATTATATGAAATTATATATTAGCGGAAAAATAAACCACTATTTGATGAGTGATATGAAACGCTGGAAAGCATATTGGCAGAATGGAGAATTGGAATGTCTCATGTCCGGAACTGTTTCTGAGCAGGAGATAAAGGATATTATTGGTTCTATTTATTAAGGAGGGAAAAGTCTCTTGAAACATCTTGGAAAAAGACTTATATGTGGAATCTTTGCGCTGTGCCTGCTTTCCACTTCCTTATGCACCACCGTTTTTGCGCGGTCCAGCGCTTATCTTGACAGCTATCGCGCGACAGTAACTCCTAAAAGTGGCGGCAAGATGGTCGTTACCGTTGATGTTAGCGGAGTTGGCCGGATGACACAAATTGGAGCCACTACGATTTATATATACGAATCCTCGGACAACGAGTCCTTTACCAAAGTTGCAACGTATAATTATGAGGATTATCCTGAGATGATGGGATCCGGTACCTTTTATTATGACGATCCCGTAACATATAACGGCACAGTTGGCTACTACTATCTTGCCTCCGTTTACTGCTACGCTGCCAATGCAAGTGGTAGTGACGAGAAGAACTACACCACCGCAGCCAAGCAAGCGCGCGCTTACGTCCCGCCTACCACTTAACGCAAAAATGCCCCGGGCGCAAAACGCCCGGGACTTGACAGCATGGCTGTAATGGCCTATAATAAACACAGAAAGGGCGCTGCGGCAAGCGGTTAGCCCAACTTAGTTACAATTTCTTGAAAGAAACCGTCACCGTGCCGGGTGGCGGTTTCTGCTTTTTACTCTGATCGTCACAGTCCAGTGAAGGACATGGAAGGTCAATGTAATAGGCATAGCCTCACCTCCTCTCGGAGGAAGTGGCTAACCGCCGCCTCTTGTGCAGCGCCCGGCGTCCGCGAGGGACGCCACCGACAGGATATCACACAAAGCGACAAAGCGCAAGCGGAAAGCGGCCGGGACTTGACAGGGAAGGCGCGATGGCCTATAATAAACATAGAAAAGGGCGCTGCGGCAAGCGGTTAGCCCTGTGGTTTAGGGAAACTCAGAATGAGAAACCGTCACCGGCCAGGGTGGCGGTTTCTGCTTTTTACTCTGATCGTCACAGTCCAGTGAAGGACATGGAAGGTCAATGTAATAGGCATAGCCTCACCTCCTCTCGGAGGAAGTGGCTAACCGCCGCCTCTTGTGCAGCGCCCGGCGCTCACGGGGAGCGCCACCGACAGGATATCACACAAAGCGACAAAGCGCAAGCAAAAGCAGGGGCGCGGCTGCGTCCCTGCTTTTGCTGTCAGTAGTTGAATTTATCAATGGTCACATGGTCACAATGCTCGGCCTTCAGCGCCTGGAGCTTGGCGAAGGTTTCGGTCCGGCAGTGGGCTTCCTGCAGGGCGGGGGTGGTCCAGGTCTCCACCAGCAGCAGGGCGTCGGGGTCCTGCGCGTCGAAGAAATAGTCGTATTTGACATTGCCCTCCTCGCGGATGGAGTTCTCACGGACGCCCAGGTCGGTCACGGCCTTGTAAAAAGCGTCCCGCTGGCCGGGCTTGCAGTGATAGGTGACATTCCAAGTTAACATAACAATATCCTCCTCAAAGATTTGACGATTCGGGAACCAGCCGCGCCATGTCCTCCGGCGGCGGTGCGGTCAGACGCAGGATATCCCCGGTGACAGGGTGGGTCAGCGTCAGGGCATAGGAGTGGAGCGCGGGGCGGGGGATCAGGGCCGGATCCTCGGTGCCGTACAGCCAGTCCCCCGCCAGGGGGCAGCCGATGGACGCCATGTGGACCCGCAGCTGGTGGGTGCGGCCCGTCTCCGGCACCAGCCGCAGCAGGGACAGGCCGTCTCCCTTTGCCAGCACTTCATAGTGAGAGACGGCGGGCTGGCCGTCAGGGCGGACGCGGCGGGCGATAGCGGAGGTCTCATCCCGCCCGATGGGGGCGTCAATGGTGCCCTGCTCCGGCGAGGGGCAGCCGATGCAGACCGCCCGGTACTCCCGCCGGAACCGAGAAGTGTGGAGGCTGCGGCGCAGCAGGTCATGGACATAGCCGCTCTTGGCCACCACCATCAATCCGGTGGTGCCCTTGTCCAGGCGGCTGACGGAGTGGAACACGAAGTCCGTGCCCCGGCTCCAGGCCAGGGCCCCCGCCACGGTGGGAGTGCCCGGCAGGAAGTTGGAGGCGTGGGCCGTCATGCCCGCGGGCTTGTTCACCACCAGCAGGTGGCCGTCCTCCCAGACGATGGGCAGGGGCCAGTCGCCGGGGGTGGGGGTCACTTTCGGCGGGCGGTGGTCGCCGGTCTCCACCTGCAAGACGTCCCCGGTGCGGAGGATATCCACCGTGCGGGCGTGATGGCCGTTGACCAGGATGCCGTTTTCCGCCCGGGTCAGCCGGGAGACGGCGTGGGAGGAAAAGTGCAGCCCCGCCCGCAGGATGTGGCGGACGGTGGAGCCGTCTTCCTCCGGCGTGATGATTTTCGTAATGGTTTCCAGAAAACCGGCCCCCTTTCATTTCCCAGCATAGCATAAAATTCTGGATTTGCATAGGAAGACGTGGTAAAATCAATTTGATTTGCAGACACAGGAGGAAGCTATGCTCTTATCCGCGGAACACATCTCCATCAACTTCGGCAGCCGACAGCTGCTGGACGATGTAAATTTCTATTTGAACGAAGGCGACAAGGTAGGCGTCATCGGCATCAACGGCACCGGCAAGTCCACCTTTTTGAAAGTCCTGGCCGGGGTCACGGAGCCGGACGCCGGGCGCATCTCCCGGAATCCCAACGTGCAGGTCAGCTTCCTGGCCCAGAACCCGGCGATGGACGACGGCGCCACCGTGCTGGAGCAGGTATTTCTGCACTTCCCGGCGGAGTTCCGGGCGCTGAACGAGTACGAGGCCAAATCCATGCTGAACAAGCTGGGGATCACCGACCACGGCCAAAAGGTGGGCACCCTGTCCGGCGGCCAGCGGAAGCGGGTGGCTCTGGCCGCGGCGCTGATCCACCCGGCGGATGTGCTGTTTCTGGACGAGCCGACGAACCATCTGGACAGCGAGATGGTGGCCTGGCTGGAGGACTGGCTCCGCCGCTTCCGGGGCGGCCTTGTGATGGTGACTCACGACCGCTATTTCCTGGAGCGGGTGGTGAACCACATCACAGAGCTGAGCCGGGGGAAGCTGTACCACTACGAGGCCAACTACTCCAAATATCTGGAGCTGAAAGAACAGCGGGCCGAGATGGCCGAGGCCAGCGAGCGCAAGCGCCAAGCCATCCTGCGCTTGGAGCGGGAGTGGATCATGCGGGGCTGCCGGGCCCGCACCACCAAGTCCAAGGAGCGCATCCAGCGGTACGAGGCGCTGCTGGAGCGGGATGCGCCGGAGACCGACGACACCGTGCAGCTGGCGGCGGCGTCCAGCCGCCTGGGGAAGAAGATCATTGAGCTGAACGGCGTGACGAAGCGGTTTGGAGACCGCGCCATTGTGGACAATTTCTCCTACAACCTTCTGCGGAACGACCGCATCGGCATCGTGGGCCGCAACGGCGCGGGGAAGTCCACGCTGCTGCACCTGATCGCCGGGGAGCTGGCGCCGGACTGCGGCAGCGTGGACATCGGGGCCACGGTGAAGATCGGCCACTTCTCCCAGGAGGGGCGGGAACTGGACTTGAACCAGCGGGTCTATGACTTCATCCACGACATCGCCGACGAGGTGAAAACCGACGAGG